>CAIKNO010000001.1 GCA_903828805.1 uncultured Sandaracinus sp.
CACTGACTGTAGGCGCGTCCGAGCGAGGTCGCGTACCCGAAGCACTGCACCGCTCCCGAGCCGAGCAGCACGCACGAGTGCACGGCCCCCGAGGTGACCGCCCGGATGACGCGCGGATCGGGCGTGCCCCCGTCGAGCCCGGCATCGACGGAGGTCGGCCCCGCGTCGGGGAGGGCCCCGTCCACGCGCGATGCGTCCGCGTCCAGCACGCCCGCATCGGCGACCTCGGCGTCCATCACGCCCGCGTCCATCGCACCGGCGTCCGGGGTGACCGCAGGAAACTCGGTCGGACACGCGATCCCCGTCGCCGACGCCGCGTCGAGCTCCACGTCGACCGTTCCGGACGTCGGGGCAACCACGGGCACGCAGCCCTCCGCGATGAGCGAACAGCGGGCGTCGAACGCCCTCGCCGAGAGCGCGTACGCGCCGGCGGAGAGCCGCGGCGGCGCGCCTCCGGACACGGCGCCCGACGCGTCGCCGGTGCCACGCCACAGCACTTCGTCACCCCCGCAGGCCCGCAGCACGCGGGCCTCCACGAGCACGACGTCCGACGGAGACACCCCGGCGCCGAACACGATCCGCCAGTCCAGTCGAGCCTCCGTGGTGCAGCCCACGAGCCCGAGCACGGCCAGCATCACGGAGGCGAGGCCCCGCGTGCACCCGCGCGGCGCGGCGCCCTCTCCCGATCGAAACCCGCTCATTCGCTTGCCTCCACGACGACCCGCGCCGTGCCGCCCGCGGGGACCGCCACGTCGACCCGCCGACCCGGGGCGACGCCGGCGATCCGCACCTCGAGTCGGTGACGACCTGCGGGGAGCACGAACCGACCGGGCGCGCGGCCGAGGCTCCGACCCGCCTCGAACACGTCGCCCCAGCCCGCGGGAATCGCGATCGTGAGGGTCCCCGGCTCGACGTCCGCGGCGACCTCGGGCTCGGTCGTCCCCGGGAGAGGAGGACGTCGACTCGGCGACCGCGACGGAGCGGCGTCGGCGACCCGCGGCACGGGCGCCCTCGGGGGGCGCGTCGCTCGAGGACCGGCGAGGTGAGGAGCGACCTCGGCGCGAGGCGTCTGCGCGGCGATGGCCACCTCGGTCGAGGGCGCGGTCGAGGGCGCGGTCGAGGGCGCGGTCGAGGGCGCGGTCGAGGGAGCGGTCGAGGGCGCAGTCGCCGGCGCGGGCGCGGCCGACACCTCCGTCGGCCCGACCGGGGGCGACGACACCCGCTCCGTCGGCATGAACGCGGTGACCGAGACCACGACGAGCGCCACGACGGCGAGCCCCGCGACGGCGGCGCGGCGCATCCGCGGCCGAGGCGCGGTCTCTGCGGAGACGACGTCGGGGGGCGTCGGCGCCTGGACTGCCAGCGCGGTCGGGCGCGTCCCCGTTCGGTCCTCCTCGAACGTGACGTCGATCGACACCCCGCTCGGAGTCGCGAGGTCCGAGCGGAGACGGGGCGAGACGAGCGGCACCCCATCCCCCACGGCGCGCGCTTGGTCGACGACCTCCTGCCAGCGGATCCTCTCGACCGGAAAGAGCCGCTCCATCCAGGCACCGAGTTCGGGCGCTCCGAGAGGTTCGCCGCCCGTGTGGGAGACGCAGAACCGCTGGAGGTCGCGCTCGAACTCGCGCGCGGTCGCGTAACGCATCGACGGATCGCGCGCGAGGGCACGGAGCACGATCTCGTCGAGCTGCGGCGGGCACGGCGCGCCGTGCGCGCTCGGCGCCTCGATCGAGTCCCGTAGGACCGCCATCAGCACCTGCGCCTCGCCGTCCCCGGTGAAGAGCTTCCGGCCGACGAGCATCTCCCACAGCACGACGCCCGCCGCCCACACGTCGGTCCGCCGATCCCAGCGGCGATGCTCGAGGCCCTCGGGCGAGATGTACGAGAGCTTGCCCTTGATCACGCCCGTGCCCGTCGACGTCATCCGGCCCGTCGCCCGTGCGATGCCGAAGTCGACGACGCGCACGCTGCCGTCGTAGTTCACGAAGACGTTCTGCGGAGAGACGTCTCGGTGAACCACCCCGAGAGGCTCGCCCCGGTCGCCGCGCAGTTCGTGGGCCGCGTGGAGCCCTGCGCACACATCGGCGACGATGCGCGCCGCGACGGCCGGGAAGAGCGGGCTCCGCCGCTCTTCGCTGTTCTGCCGGAGGCGGCGCAACACCCGCGAGAGCGGCTCGCCGACGAGCAGTTCCATGGCGAGGAAGTGCGTCTCGTCGTCCACTCCGACGTCGAACACCGAGCACACGTTCGGATGCGTGATCTGCGCGGCGATCCGCGCCTCGTCGAGGAACATCTCGACGAACGCGCGGTCGCCCGCGAGGTGCGCGTGGATCGTCTTCAGCGCGACCAGCTTGCGGATGCCGCCGGCCCCCTCCGCACGCGCGAGGAACACCTTGCCCATGCCGCCGGACGCGAGTTCGAAGCAGAGCCGATAGCGCCCGACCGAGCGCGCGAGGATCGGCCCTGGATCCACGGCCTCGGGCGCAGGGGTGGTCATGGACCTCTCAAACCCGCCATCGTCGTGCCGAAGGGATACGACGGCGCGCCGAGGACCGTGTCCGTGGGACCCGAAGACGCGACGAGGCCGAGCACGATCGCGCCCGCGACGAGGGCCACCCCTCCACCGATGCCCACGCCGATCCACGCCCACGGCGGTTCGTCCGCCGCCGGTGGTACGGCCAACGCGGCGTCGACCGCGCTCGGCGCGGCAGTGGCGACCGGCACGCCTTCCCCGCCAGCGGCCTCGAGGACCCGTGGATCGGCGCGGGTGCCATCGGAGACCAGCGCGACGTCGCCCGGCCCGAGCAGTTCGGCGTAGTACTCGACCGGCTCGGCATGGACCGCGTCGAACGAGAGCGCGTCGAGGCCGCGCGACCAGTCGCCCCCAGCGACGCGGGCCCACACCCGCACGCCGCCGCCGACGCCGCGCGGGTCGCGCGCACGGGCGTCGATCCGGACGCGACGGCCCTCCCGCCTCGCGTCGACGCGGACCTGCAGGCCTCGCACGAGGCCTCGCGCGCGGTCGGCCGCCGCTCGCACCTCCGGCACGGCCTCCGGGCCGAGGGTCCGACCCTCGGGATCGAGCGCCGCGAGCCACAGCACGTCCCGCTCCATCGCAGGCATGTCCCCGAGGGCGGCGTCGATGCGCGCGCGGAGCGCGACGGCGCGGGCGCGGTCGGCGACGGCGTCCGTCGACAGGGCGTCGAGCGCTTCGCGCGCCCGCTCGAATTCGCCTTCGGAGAACAGCGCGATGGCCTGCGCGAGCGGATCTTGCGCGTCGACGCTCGCCGGAGTGAGACCGGCGAGCGCAGCCGTCAGGGCGAGCGCTCCGAACCACCCTCGCACCAGCCCTTGCCCTGGTCTTCGCGACAGCATGACCGCGGGGACGCTATCACGACGACGAGAAATAGGCTCGCGCCGGCGCCGTGGGGCGTGACGGCCGGGGCCGAGTCGAGCCCGACCGGTCGGACCGCGTAGGCCGTGCGACGGCGCGCGCGGAACGGCGGCCCATCGCGGGCCTGAGCGGCCCCGC
>CAIKNO010000002.1 GCA_903828805.1 uncultured Sandaracinus sp.
CCGCGCCCGGCGCGCCCTCGGCCGGCCCCTCCGTGCAGGCCAGGCGCTGCGCCCCGTGGCTCGGGCGCGGGGCGGCGTGGCTCGGGCGGGGGGTCTCTGGCACATTCGCGCCCGTGAAGATCCGGATCGCCACCCGCCGCTCGCCCCTCGCGCTCGCCCAGACCCGGTGGGTCGCGGCCCGTCTCCAAGCGTTCGAGCCCACGCTCGAGGTGGAGGAGGTGCCGCTCGTCACCGAGGGGGACCGCGTGCTCGACGTCCCGCTCGCGAAGATCGGCGGCAAGGGGCTCTTCGTCACCGAGGTCGAGCAGGCCCTGCTCGACGGGCGCGCCGACCTCGCGGTGCATTCCATGAAGGATGTCCCCGAGGCCCTCGCGGACGGCATGGAGATGCTCTGCGTGCCGGAGCGCGAGGATCCCCGCGACGTGCTCTTGACCCGCGACGGAGAGGACTTCTTCGACCTCGTGGCCGGCACCTCCGTGGGCACGAGCTCGCTGCGTCGTGCGGTGCAGCTCCATCGTGCCCGGGGCGACCTCGCCTTCGCGGTGCTCCGCGGCAACGTCGGCACGCGCCTGCGCAAGCTCGACGAGGGCGAGTACGGGGCTGTCGTGCTCGCCCATGCGGGGTTGCGTCGGCTCGGGCTCGATGCCGGCCGGGCGCTGTCGCCGCTGCCGATCGAGCTGTCGCTGCCGGCGGTCGGTCAGGGCGCCCTGGGGATCGAAGGGCGGGCCGACGACGCCTCGCTGCGGGCCCTCCTCGCGCCGCTGGAGCACGGTCCGACCCGGCTCGCGGTCGAGGCCGAGCGGGCCTTCCTCGTGCACTTGCACGGTGGGTGCACGACGCCGCTGGCGGCGCACGCCCGCCTGCACGACGGGTGGCTCTCCATCGACGGGATGGTCGGCGCGCTCGACGGATCGTCGTGCGTGCGCGCCGCGGTCACCGTTCACCTCGACGCGTCCGGGGGCGCGAAGGTCGCCTCGGCGCGCGCGCTCGGCCGTGCCCTCGCCGCTCAGGTGCTGGCCGGGGGCGCGGGCGCGTGGCTCGACGCCGCGCGCGCGGCCGCCGACCCCTACGCGGGCCTCTACGCCCGTCGCGCTTGAGGAACTGGCGCAATCCGGCACGTTCGGCCTCCTCCCCGCAGGCCGCGCACGTTGAATCGCAAGAAAGGGCGCACGGTTTGCGCGCGGCACTCAGCTTGCTTTAGGGTCCCCCGGCCGTCGGTGGGTTCGATGATTTCAGGCGTTGGTTGGAGGTGCTCATGCGTGGTCTGGCTCGCTTTGCTCTGGTGCTAGGGGCGCTCTCGGTCGGGGGCGCGGCGTCCGCGCAGTCGCCGGTCGACGCGGGTCCGACGCCACCGACGGCGTACGTCGGCGCCGGCGTCTCCCTCGACGACACGCTCTTGCCCCTCACCGTGGCCGCGGAGCGGGACCTCGCCGCGGGGCGCGCGTCGCTCGCCGCGGCGCGGGCCCAGGTGTTGCTCGACCTGCTCGGGGCGTCCTCGTCGCTGCGCGTCCGGGCCGACGGGGTGCGTCTCGTGGCCGCGCAGAACCTCGCGGGCGCGGCGCCCGAGGCCATCGCGGTCGACGTGTTGCTCCTGCCGCTGATCGAGCAGGCGGAGCTCGACCTCTCGCGCGGGGATCGGGCCCTCGCGCTCGCGCGCCTCGACGTGGTCTCCGCCCGCGTGACCGAGGGCGCCCTCTCGATTCGGGCCGCCGGACTGAGGATGGTCGCGCAGCAGCCCGCGACGCCGCCCCCCGCGACGGTCACTGCGCCCCCGGCCCCCGCGGTGCTTCCCGTCTCGCCGGCGCCTCCGGTCGCGGGCGGAGGCG
>CAIKNO010000003.1 GCA_903828805.1 uncultured Sandaracinus sp.
CTTCCGATGGGGGGCGATCCGCGCCGGTGCGTGCCCCACACCCCACGATCAGCGCGACGAGCACCATCCGTATCCGCGTCATCGGTCCCAGGCCTCCAGCGCGCTTCAGGATGCCCGATCGCGCCCCGTCGCGGGATCGATTCAGCGCTTGGTCACGACCACGCGGCCCGGCCCGGCGTACCTCCGACGCGCCCACTCGGCGAGCGCCATCCCCGCCGCGACCGTCATCGGGTAGCTGTGGTTCAGGCCGAACATCGGGATCGCGAGGACCTCGTCGGCCGCCGCGAGGATCTCCGGGCCCACGCCCTCCTCCTCGTTGCCGACCACGATGACGGCGTCCTCCGGCAGCTGCGCATCCCACAGCCCCACCTGCGCGTCGTCCTTCTCGAGCGCGCACAGGAACCAGCCCTCCGCCCGCGCCTTCGCGACGAAGGCAGCCTCGTCCGGCACCTCGACGATGTGCTCGTAGCGGTGCATCCCCATCGCGGCGCGCTCGTACCAGGGGTCGATCCCGATGAGGACGACCTCGCGGACGAGGAACGAGTGCGCGGTGCGGATGATCGCGCCGACGTTGAAGGGATTCTTGGAGCGGCGGATCGCGATCCGCACCGGATGCCGGATCCGGTCGAGCTCGCGCTTCACGTCCTCGAGAGGCAGGTCGAGCGGGGGGACGCGGGCCATCGGCTCTGCTCGTGCTCGAACGCCCGCGCCGGAGAGGCTCGGTCCCGCGTCACTCGGCCGCGTGCCGACCGGCCTGGCGGACCATCTTGTTCAGCGGGAGATAGGTCCCGAAGACGAAGTCCCAGAGCGGCGAGGTGATGCCGTAGCGGTGGTTCGGCGAGTCGTGGTGGTGGAGCATGTGGTAGCGCTTCAGCCACCGACCGACCCCGCCCTTCGGGTTGAAGTAGTGCGTGTAGTAATGGGTCCAGTCGTAGGCGACGTACCCCGCCACGGTGCCGGCGTAGATCGGGAACCAGTACGACCCGAAGAGCGCGAACCACACGCCGGCGAAGATGGCGGCCACGGGCCAGATGCCGATCGGCGGGAGCACCAGCCGCATCGGGTCGTTCATGAACTCGTGGTGGTAGCCGTGCAGGAGGAAGTGCTGCACCCGCTCCTTCTGGTTCTTCGGGACGAAGTGGAAGAGCCACCGGTGCAGGCAGTACTCGATGAGCGTGGTGATCATGAAGCCAGCCACGAAGAGCGGCAGCACGCCGAGGCCGAAGGCCTGCGCGCCGCTCCACACGCCCCACGCGACCAACCAGCCGAACCAGACGCCCGGCGTGATCGGATGGGCCTGGGCGAACCATCGCTCGATGAACGTGTTCTTGAACACCTGGATGCGCGTGCGCGCCCGCGGCTTCTTCCCGTCCGGACCGACCGGCAGGGGCGCGAGGTTCCCCTCGGCGGCAGCGAGGCACTCTTCCGTGAGATCCAGCAGATGCATGGCGCTTGCTCCCGTGACTTGCAGCGACGCGGAGGGCTAGCATGGGGTCCAAAGCGGTCGCAATCGAGCGACGGACCCAAACTCACGCTTCGAACGACCCGATGTCCGACCCCTCCCCCGACGCCTCTGGTCTCCCGGCAGGCCTGCTCACCCACCCGGGCACCCGCACGGTCATCCGCGAGATCGCGTGGCGCTTCGCGTTCCTGAGACGCGTCGTGATCGCCGAGATGAGCCGTGTGCTCGCGCCCCTCGGCGCGACCGTGCCGCAGTACCACGTGCTGTTCCGGCTCGCGACGTCCGAGGGTCCGCTCTCCCAGCAGGAGCTGACGCTCGACGCCGGACTCGACGCCGCCGGCGTGTCACGCCTGGTGGCGAAGCTCTCGAAGGACGGGCTGGTGTCGATCGACGTCGATGCCCGAGACCGAAGGCGACGCCTGGTCGCGCTGACGCCCGAAGGACAAGCCCTCGAGGCGTCGCTCTCACCCCTCGTGGAGGGCGCCGTCCGCGCGATGGTCACGGGATTCCAGGAAGAAGAAGCCGCCGTCCTCGTGGGCATGCTGGACCGCGCGGTCCAGGCGAGCATGCAGCGCGAGAAGGAGCGCAAGCGTCATCGCAAGGTCCGACCGGTCGACGCCGCGCGCGACGCTCCGGGCCACGGGCACGCTGCGCCCGCCCCGACGCCGGAGGGTCGGGATCTGCCCAACCGTTCACGGCCGCGCTAGACTCGGGTCCCGCGAATGTCGACCCGCCCGTC
>CAIKNO010000004.1 GCA_903828805.1 uncultured Sandaracinus sp.
CGACAAGGCCGATGAGCGCGGCCTCGATGATCGCCCACGGCTGCGCGCGGAACTCATCGTCCACGCAGCGCGCGCTCGGCGGAATCGCAGCCAGCAGCGCGCTGAGTCGCTGCGCGGGCGCGCCGTCGGCGAGCCACGGCTGCCAGATCGCGCGAAATCGCCCGGACTTCTCCTGAATCAGCGACGGCACGATGCGCTGGTCGGCGATCACATCGGCGGCAAGCGCCGCGAGTTCGCGCCAGAAGCGCAGGTCGTGGCCCGCGTACATGTCGGGCGCGAGCGGGAGTTCTTCGTCGGCGAGCGCGAGCAAGAAGCGCAGCGCCGCGGTGGGCTCGACGGCGACGGCGGGGACCTCGAGCGTGCTCAGGTGCGCGATGGGCTCGTCGGTGAGGCCGATGAGGTTCGCCAGGCGATCGCTCGGAAGCGGGGCGCTGCCGGCCTCGCTCGTCGTCGCGGGAACCATCATGCGAAGCATGGTCGGTTGGCCGGGCTGCTCGGCGATCAAGTCGTCGCCGGCGAGCAATCCCGCGGCGACCAGCGCCGCGCGGAGGCGCGCGGTGCCGCAGGCAAACGGATGGGTGGTTCCAGCGACGGCGGCCGTCGTGTGCGTCGACTCGCTCGCGTTCGCAGAGGCCTGGACGATCGCCAGCGCAGGGCCGATCAGCGAAGCATCTTCCGCCCAGAGGTGAAGCCGTTCTCGGGTCCAGACAGCGTGAAGTACAAGCATGGGCGAAACGCGGAAAGGGAACACACGGGACTCGCGCGCCGCGGATGGCCGCGACTGATTGCGCTGGGACTTGAACCCAGGACCTACGGCTTAAAAGGCCGCTGCTCTACCGACTGAGCTACGCAATCGCGAAGGGAAATAGTGTAGCGGACCCTGCCGTCGCCGACCGCAATTCGCGGGAAACCGTCGAGGATCGGCTTCCTCTCCAAACCGCACAGATCCGCTCAACCGCACAGGACACGCAGCCGATAGCGCCGACAGCGGCGATTGCCGCAGGAGCTTGTCATGCACGGTCCCACCGTCGATCTGTCCATGTCCGACCGCACCCGCGACATCCGCAGCGCCCTCCGGCGCGCCGGGTCGCAGCATGGCGTGGCCGCGTGCGCCGCATCGATTGCCTTGGTGCTTTCGGGCTGCACCGTGACTCGCACGGTGGCCAACGATCTCCTCGGCGGTTCGAGCGCCAAGGTGCCGACCCGCACCGCCGTGGCCGCTTCGACCACCCAGACCGCCACCAATGGCGCCGCGCTCAACGGCGTTTCAACGACGAAGACCGCCTCGGCCAACGAAGCCGTTTCTGTTGACGCCTCCGGCTGGGACACCACGCCGCTGACGCGCCGCAACAAGGGCGCCACCGCGGGCCTGGCCGGCGACGCCAATCTCGCCAACGACAACGGCATGACCGACGGCGGCGGCAACCTCGCCCAAGTCAGCTTCGCGACCGAGGGCGGCGACTACGCGCCCGACGTCGACCGCACGGGCACCTTCATGGTGTACGCGTCGACGCAGCATCGCCCGACCTTCGACATCTACAGGAAGAGCGTCGACGGCCGCACGGTCACGCAGCTCACGATGGATCCGAGCGACGACCTCATGCCGTCGCTGGCGCCCGATGGCTCGCGCCTGGCGTTCGCGTCGAACCGCAACGGCAACTGGGACATCTACGTGATGCCCATCGGCGGCGGCGCGCCCACGCAGCTCACTTCCGACACCGACGACGAGGTCCAGCCCACCTGGGCTCCCGACGGCCGCCGCATTGCGTTTTCCCGTAAGAACGGCCGCACGAACACCTGGGAAATCTGGATCGTCGACACGCAGAATCCCGGCCTCCGCTCGTATGTGTGCGAGGGCTTTCTCCCGCGCTGGTCGCCGAACGAGAAGAGCGACGTGATCCTCTTCCAGCGCGCCCGCCAGCGTGGCACGCGCCTGTACGGCGTGTGGACGATCGAGCTCGTGCAGGGCGAAGGCCTGAGCCCGACCGAGATCGTGAGCGCCAAGAACTCCGCCGTGCTCCAGCCGAGCTGGTCGCCCGACGGCGGCAAGATCTGCTTCACATCGGTCGTGAACCCCGGCAGCGACTCCGATTGGCCCGAGCAGTCGGACATCTGGATCGTCAACGCCGACGGCACGGGCCGCATCGGGCTCACGAACGGGCGCTTCCGCAACATGCAGCCGAGTTGGGGCGCCGACGGACGCGTGTACTTCGTGTCCAACCGCGGCGGCATCGAGAACATCTGGTCGATCGCCGCCGACGGCGGTCAGAAGGCCGCGGGCTCGGTCGAGTTCGCCGCCAAGAACCGCGCGCAGTCCAAGGATCTCGCCGACGGCAAGTCGAAGCCCGTCGCCTCGCACACCGCGGCGACCGCTGGCCAGGCGGAGCTCGACGCCACGCCCGAGCTCTTGCGCGCTGGCAAGCTCGCCGGCGCCGAAGACGAGAAGTCCGGCGGCTGAACCACGCGCGAACCACGCGCGAACCTTGCCGATGCGTCGGCGATTCGACCCTCAAGTGCACGGGCACGGCGATTGCCGCCGATATCCCCACCATGGGATCCCTTACGGCACGCATCTGCAACGCTCGAACCCTCGTCGTCATCTTGGCGCTTGTGCCGCTGCTGGCGCCGATGTTCGGCTGCCAGTCCAAGCTCAAGCAGCCGACGGTGCTCAAGGCGCCGTATGAAACCGAGCGCGTGTGGGCGGTCGTGCCGTTTGCCAACGAGTCGGGCGTTTCCGGCGTCGATGGCACGATGATCGCCGACCGATTCGTCTCCGAGATCGAGCAGGTCGACGGACTTCGTTGCCTGCCGCTCAACCGCACGCTCGCGGCCATGAAATCGCTGGGAATGACGGGGATTCGCGACGTCCAGGCGGCGTCGACCCTGATGCGCACGCTGCAGGCCGACGGCCTCGTGCTGGGCACGGTCACGGACTGGGAGCCCTACAAGCCGTTGCGCTTTGGCGTCGCGGTCGAGGTGATCTCCGCCACCGACGGCGCCAACCGCCGCCCGGTCGACCTCAAGGAACTCACCATGCCGACCGCCGAGAGCACGCGCTCGGGCGGCGTCGAGAAGATCCGCGCCGAGGTCTCGCAGGGCTCGCGCGTCCTCGACGGGCGCAACCACGAGACGCTCATGGAGCTCGAGCGCTACACCAACGGCCGGTCGGACGCCGACACCGCGCTTGGTTCGGGCGCCTACGAAACGAGAATGGATCTCTTCACCAGGTTTGGTGCCTATATTTTGACCCGCGACCTCCTCGAACAGGAGGCCGCGCGGCTCGGGATCGCCCTGGAGGGCGGCCGAGCAGAGCGACCGAAGAAGGACTAGTCGGGACGAGAGAGTGCGCGCACGCGCCGCTGTTGCGGCTCGGCGCGCAAGTCGTTGCCCACGAGAGGCCTGTGTTTGGAGCCACCGGCGCGGTCCGAGAGGAATTTGGCTCGGTCCGCGGAAAAATAGATGAACTCTGGCGGGTATCGGGCCGATAGCCATCCCGCAGAAGTGCAAGCCAGTCGGTGGCCGGAAAGATGAGCAGTGTGGGTGGAACTGAGACAAGCACGACGACCAAAACGTGGCGTCCGGCACGCCAGATTGAGGCAATAGCCATGAATGAAAATCTCCCCATCGTTGAACGCTTCCTCTCGTACCTGATCGACGAGCGCGCATTCAGCCCCTACACCTCGCGGTGCTATGGGCTCGACCTGCGCCAGTTCGTCGAGTTCCTCGAGGGCGACCTGAAGACCCGCGTCGACGCCAAGAACGAGCAGGCGGCGCTCGAGGCCGTGACGGCCAAGAAGGCCGTGCCCTCGTCGATCACCGCGACCATCCTCGCGTGCGACGTCGAGCGCATCCGCGGCTTCCTCGCCAAGCTCTCCGAGCAGAACTACTCGCCCGCCACGATGGCGCGCAAGATCGCGACGCTTCGCAGCTTCCACAAGTGGCTCGAGAAGCGCAGCTTTACCGCGACCAACCCGATGACGCTGATCCGCACGCCCAAGCAGGCGCGCCGCCTCCCCAAGGCGATCACCGTCGACGAGGTCGAGCGTCTGCTCTCTGCGCCGGACGACACCGATCTCCTGGGCGCGCGTGACCGCGCGATCCTCGAGACGCTCTACTCGACCGGTATCCGCGTCAGCGAGGTCGTCGCCATCAACCGCGGTGACCTGAACGAAGCCAACGAGTGCATCGTGATCCGCGGCAAGGGCCGTCGTGAGCGTCTGGTTCCGCTGGGCGCGCACGCGCTCAAGAGCCTGCGCCACTACCTCGACATGCTCGATGCCGAGATGCGCGCTGCGGGTCTCCAGTCGAGCCCCGATGCTCCGCTCTTCGTCAACAAGCACGGTTCGCGCCTCTCGAGCCGCTCGGTGCGCCGCAAGGTCGCCAAGTACCTCGTCAAGGTCGGACTCGACCCGGACATCAGCCCCCACACGATCCGTCACAGCTTCGCGACGCACCTCCTCAACAACGGTGCGGATCTCCGCGCCGTGCAGGAGCTGCTTGGTCACCAGTCGCTCTCGTCCACGCAGGTGTACACGCACCTCGCGCAGGGCAAGATGCGCGCCGACTACGACAAGGCGCACCCGCGCGCCGAAGCGAGCTGATCGACCGCCAGCACAACCGAACGTGGAACCACAGCCCCGCCCTCGCGCGGGGCTGTGTCTTTGATTGGTGACTTCGGGCCGCCGAGTCGACTCGGCTCGCGAGTCGCCTGGCGCCCACCCTCGGTCTCGGCCGTGGCGGGGGGCGTGGGATTCCGCGAGCCGCGACTGGCCGGACGGGTGCCCTCAGGCCGCCGAGTCGAGTGACGTGGATGTGAGGTTGACGTCAGCGGCGAAGCCTGAGGGTGGGGGTGAGGAGACTCGGAGGCCGAGTCGACTC
>CAIKNO010000005.1 GCA_903828805.1 uncultured Sandaracinus sp.
CCGCCCGCGGGTGCATCTCCGCGTGGGCGGAGGAGCCGTCGCGACAGGCTCTCGACAGCTGTCCTACGCGGGTGCATCTCCGCGTGGGCGGAGGAGCCCCCGTTGCGTCGAACGCATCAACGCCTCCGTCAGGTGCATCTCCGCGTGGGCGGAGGAGCCTCTGTGGGGCCTGTATGCCGAGGAGTTCGGACGGGTGCATCTCCGCGTGGGCGGAGGAGCCCGACAAGCAGTCGCCAGCATGGCGCGCGCCATGGGTGCATCTCCGCGTGGGCGGAGGAGCCAAGCAGCGAGGAAGGTCGCCGTCAACTCCCACGGGTGCATCTCCGCGTGGGCGGAGGAGCCTGGACTTGTTCCGCCAGATCAAGGCCCCGTGGGGTGCATCTCCGCGTGGGCGGAGGAGCCCGGTTGCTCCAGAGCCTACGCGCAACAACCACAGGTGCATCTCCGCGTGGGCGGAGGAGCCGCCAACTGCGCCGTGCCCGAGGCGGCGGTAGCGGGTGCATCTCCGCGTGGGCGGAGGAGCCCTGCGCCATGGCTCGGGCGCGCAGGACTACAGGGGTGCATCTCCGCGTGGGCGGAGGAGCCTCTGAGACAAGCTGTCGCAGAGACCCTTGGCTAGAGAGGGTCGACTTCTCGTATTCGATTGTCAATCACGACCTGATCGGGAGCGTGAGCAAGGCGTCTCACCGCCCCCCGCCGGAGCCTCCGCCCGCGCTGTTCTCGGGGCTGAGCGGCGTTCGCACCAGGTAGACGCCTTGGTGCTTCACCAGTTCTCGACGAGGTGGCGCCTCGCGGCCGGTCGAGAACTCGGCGGATCCGCCGAGCACTCGCACCTCCTGGCCCCCGGGCAGACTGCCATCGGGCCAAGTCATCAGAACCATCGCGTCCGCACCGAGCTGCCACCAGCCTTCGAGCACGTCCCAGACCCGCTCCCGAATTCCTTTCGTCATCCGAGGCGACGTGTAGACGCCCGGGGCCACCTCGCACATCACAGACGCCAAGAACCCTCGGAATCGTGGCGACACGTTCCGGGTCACGACGACTGTCATGCTCATGCGTCGTCGCCCTCCCCGCCCGACGACGCAGCCTCGCGACGGGGGTCGACCACCCGCGCCACGTCGAACAGATCTTTGATGCGGTCAATCATCCTGGACACGGTCTGACCTCGCCGCAGCGCTCGCCCCGTTCCCTGGCGGACGACCCGCTCGAGCGGCTGGTCGGGGCGGCTGCGCGCCTCCGCGACGGCCGAGAACGCAGCGGGCACGGTCACCGTGTCGCGGAACAGATCCGCGACATCGAGCGGGAACGCGATGCCCGAGTCCTCGTGAATGAATCCGAGTTGCGGGATCGCGCCCGCTACGGCGACCGCTACCTGAGCCGCGGCGACGACGGCGACCGAGGCGTGGTTGATCGCCTGGTTCGGCGGGTCGTCCCGGTCCGGTGCGCCGCGGTCGTACCGCCGGCCGTTCCACCGCACGCCGAACCGCTCCGCGACCAGCCGGTACGTCTCCTTCGCGCGCGCGCCCTCCATACCGCGGAGCACCTCGAGTGGCGCGTCTGGGAACAACTCGCCCATCCGCCACGCATACATCCGGCGGACGATACGCTGCCGCTGGTCCGGGTCCGCCCAAGCTCGCGCGTGCGCGCGAGCTCGCGCCGACGCATCCGGCCCCGAAGGCAGCGACGACGCCACGATCGTGTCGTCGCTCGCAAACGTTGCACCGTGCGCGACCGGACCGATCACCCCGTAGTGACGGACCGCGTGCTCGCCCACGAACACGAGCCCTACCCCGTGCGCGGCAAGCAGCCGCACCGCGTCGTGACTCACCGTGGTCCCCGGCTCCATCACGAGGCACGAGATCATTTGGAAAGGGATCGTGTAGTCCCCGGCGGCAAGCTCGCCCCCGCCCGCTGTCAAGAAATGCAGCGTCCCGACCTCGACCACGAGCCGGCCGCGCGCGAGCCACATGACGCCGTGCCGGTCAGCGTGCGGGACCCGCGCGCTCTCCAGCCCGAGCCGCCCCTTCAGCATGCGCGCCTCAACGGCGGGCCCGGCCGCCCTTCCGCAGGACGACACGCGCCGCGAATTCGAGAGGCACAACGACGACGGTCTGAAAGGCGCCTCTTCGGTACGGCAGACTCACCTAGAAGTCGGCGTCCCTCGCTGCTTCGAGAGCGATGACGAGTGCCCTCGTCGCATCCAGCGCCGCCGCTTCGCACGAGTGCGTGCGACGCTGGCACCTTCACCGTCGCCGCGAGCTTCTTCGTGGGTCCGCTCAGTTCACCTGGATTCGCCACGCGTTCCCCTCATGCATCGGAACCTACGCCCGCCGACGTCGGCAGGCGCCCAGCCCACATCGACGCTCACGCTTCGGAGCCTGGATTCCGTAGCAAAACCATCCCGTATCCAAAGGCTCGATGGCGCCCGACGCCGCGCGCGAGCAGCGCCCGAAGACCAACCGGCTCCATCACCCGGAGCGTGCCGGTGAGCACGACGTCGGGGCGTTCGAGCACATGCCGCGGCCTCCCCTCC
>CAIKNO010000006.1 GCA_903828805.1 uncultured Sandaracinus sp.
CCCCCTTCACGATTCTTCTCGAAGACTCAAGGCGCGATGATGCGATGCGCGACGACTGCGCCCGCCGCGCCCCCACTCACCGCGACCGTGTCGGTCGTGTTGAAGAAGACGGTGTGATCCTCCGCGCGGTCGGTGAACGGCCCGAGGCGCGCGACCGGGTCGCCCGCAGCCAGGACATTCACCCACGTGCCTGTGGCGACCGTCTCTCTCCGCCCTGGTCGAGATCTGCAGACCGCGTCCAAGACGCGACCGACAGAGGCGACAGCCTTCCTGACACAGCGCGTGTCCACGATGCACCGGAACGCGTGTCCACGATGGCCGGCTTGCGCAACGAGGACGGTGGCGGCGGCTTCCACGGGGGACGTGCGGATCTCGACGGTGCCGCCAGGACTGCCGAAGAAGATCACGGCCGCCGCGACCAGACCCGACAGCGCGGGCACGCCTGCTCGGCGTTCGGGCGAGCGGTCGGCGACATCGCGCGCGTTCGCGGCCCGGCTCGGCGGCTCAGCGGGCCACGGGGGCGCGCGATGCCCGCGCCGCGGCGAGCAACGCCATCCCGTCGGTGCCGACGATGCCCGCGCGGTCGGCGAGACCGATCTCGAGCTGCGCGGCGTGGGGGCCGAGCAGCGCGGCGCGCGCGTGCCGCGCCGCGATCCGTTCGACGACGGTGTTCGCCTCCTCCCGTCGGGTCTCGGGGAGCACGAGCACCAGCTCGCCCGGGCGGCCCCGGAAGAGGTGATCGATGCCGCGGATGCATCCCCGGACCCCGCCCGCGAGGGCCACGAGGGTGGCGTCGGCCGCGTCCCGTCCATGCGCGGCGAGCACGTCGTCCAGGTCCATCACCCGCAGGGACAGGCACGTGAGCGGATGACCGTAGCGCACGGCGCGCACCAGCTCGTAGTCGAGCGTCACGGGCAGCTGCGCTTCGCTGCCGCCGCGCGTCAGCGGATCGAGGCCTTCGTCGTCGCGCAGCGCGAGGAGTCGTCGCTCGGCGAGCACGCGTCGCAGCGCGTTCCGGATTCGCTGCTCGACCTCGAAGACCCGGTACGGTCGCGCGAGGTAGTCCTCCGCCCCCGCGGTGAGCGCGGCCTTCCTGCCCTCGACATCCTCGGCGCGGGTCGTGACGACGACCGGCACGTCGGAGAGGCGTGGGTCGGCGCGCAAGATCCGCAGCACGTCGAGACCGCCGCGCTCGCCCGGGTCCATCGAGAGATCGACGTCGAGCACCGCGAGGTCCGGGCGATGCCGCGCCACCACTTCGAGCGCGGTGGTCCCGTCGATCGCCGTCACCACCTCGTGGCCGGCCGCTTCGCAGACCTCCTGCAGCAAGCGGAGCTGGAACGGATCGGACTCCGCGATGAGGACGACGGCGATCACGACGCGCCCGGAGGGCGCGGCGCGGAGCGGACCGGGGCGGCCTCGTCGAGCGCGTACGCCTGCACCTTGCGGATCAGGTTTCGACGGCTGATTCCGAGGGCGTCGGCGGCCTTGGTCTTGTTGCCGCGCGCCTTGCGGAGGGCCTCGGTGATCATCCGCCGCTCGAGGGTCTCCACCGCGTCGGGCATCGAGGTCCCCGAGGTGTCGGCCTCGCCGTCCTTCGTGGGGCTCGGTGCGGTCCCGGGGGTGGGCTGCGGGGCCGATGCAGGGGACGTCGTCGCGGGGGTCGCAGCCGCGGCGTCCAGGCCCGGGACGGGCGCCCTGCGCCGGCCGATCGAGGGGCTGAGCAGATCCTCGTCGACGATGCGGTCGTCGCCCGCGAGCACCCAGAGGCGCTCCAGCTCGTTCTCCAGCTCCCGCACGTTCCCCGGCCACTCGTGCGCCACGAGCCGCTCGAGCGTCCGCGGGGTCAACACCTTCTCGCGCTTGTCCCGGCGGCTCAGCCGGGCGAGGAAATGCGCGGCGAGCACCGGCACGTCGTCGCGTCGCTCGCGCAGCGGAGGGACCCGGAGAGAGACCACGTGGAGGCGGTAGTAGAGATCCTCGCGGAAGGTCCCCTTCTTCACCATCGCGGCGAGATCGCGGTTCGTCGCCGCGACGATGCGCACGTCCACCCGGCGCGTCTCGGTGCCGCCGACCGGGGTGAAGACCCCCTCCTGAAGCACCCGCAGCAGCTTCACCTGCATGCCGGCCGACATGTCGCCGACCTCGTCCATGAAGAACGTGCCGCCGTCGGCCACCTCGAAGAGGCCGGGCTTGTCGGAGACGGCCCCCGTGAACGCGCCGCGGCGATGACCGAAGAGCTCGCTCTCGAGCAGGTTGTCGTTGAACGCGCTGCAGTTCGCCGCGATGAACTGCTTGTGACCGCGGCGGCTCTGGGTGTGGACCGAGCGGGCGACCAGCTCCTTGCCGGTCCCGTTCTCTCCGAGCACGAGCACCGTGGCGTCGCTGTTGCGGATCCGCTCGAGCATGCGGAAGAGCGCGAGCATCGGTGCGCTCCGCCCCGTGATGCTCGGGTGCTGGGCGATCTCGGGCTCGCGGCGTTCGAGCGAACGCGCAAGCTCGCTGACCGCGGCGGCCAGTCCCCGTGAAGCCAGCGCATCGGCATCGCGGAAGGCCGACGCGCCGGCGGTCTCGGGACCGGCCGACACCTCGACGGTCACCACGGTGCCGTCCGTCAGGGTCGTCGCTGCGTGCGCTGCCGGCGCGTGGTGCCTCGTGGTGGAGGCCTGGCTTCCTTCGGCCATCTCGCTCTGTATCTCCGGCCTCGAAGGGTCCGCTCCCCGGCGTCCTCGAAGCCCGCGCACCCTACCACAGCCCGCCCCCGCGAGACCCTGCATTCCGGCTCGAAGCGGCGCTCATCCCACGCGAAAGCGCACCACCTGGTAGGCGTCCGGCTCGCTCTCGTCGGGGCCCCCGAAGGGTCCGATCCGCAGCACCCCGTCGGGGTCGGTGACGAGACCCAGCGAGGCGGGCGCTTCCCTCACCCGGACCAGGCCGGGCATCTCGGCCTCGAGCCGCGCGGCGACCTCGGGGCCCTCGGCCCGGGTCGGCGAGCACACCGCGAACACGAGCATCCCTCCGGGCTTCACCATCCGCGCGGCGTGTCGTGCGATCGTCAGCTGCAGGTCGGCCATCCGCGCGGGGTCCGCCGGCGTGAGCCGCAGAAGCAGCTCGGGGCGCCGGTGAATCGTCCCGATCCCGGTGCACGGGGCATCGACGAGCACCCGGTCGAATCGACCGTCGAGGCCGCCCGTGCCCACCGAGAGATCGAGGGGGAGGGTGTCCACGCGGTGCGCGGGCAGCCCGAGCCGGGACAGCTCCGGCACGATCTGCTCGAGCTTGCGCTCGTGGAGGTCGAGGGCCGTGACGTGTCCCTCGGCACCGACCTCGCCGAGGAGCAGACCCGTCTTGCCTCCGCGTCCCGAGCAGGCGTCGGCGATGCGCTCGCCGGGCTGGGCTTCGAGCGCGAGCGCGACCGCTTGGGACCCCTCGTCCTGCACCGCGAACTCCGCCTCGTGGTACCCGGGCAGCATCCGCGGATCGCCGACGCGGCCGACCACGAGGGCGTACGGCGAGAGCGTGCCCTCGCGCACCGTGCCCTCCGGGCGTGCGCTCCGGATCCGCGCCGCGAGGTCGTGCCGGTCGACGCCGCGGCCGACCCGCAGCGACAGCGGCGGGGGCAACGTCCTCGAGGCGAGGAAGCGCGCCGCGCGTTCGGCCCCGAGGCCCGCCTCGAGGGTCGCGTTCATCCACGGCGGCACCTCGAGTCCCAGGGCCCGCTCGGGCGCCTCCGGGCGCTCGCGCGCGAGGCCCCGGAGCACCGCGTTGGTGAAGCGCGCCAGGCCCTCACCGCGCTGCACGCGCACGATGGACACGGCGTCCGAGACCGCGGCGTGCGGAGGCGTTCGCAGGTGGGCCAGCTGATAGGCCGCGGCCCGGAGCGCGGCGAGCACGACGGGCTCGAGCGAGCCCTTGCGGGTCAGCCTCGCCTCGATCGCCCGGTCCAGCGACGGCAGGGAGCGGAGCGTGCCGAACACGATCTCCGTCGCCAATGCCGCGTCTCGCACGGAGGCGCGCGCGCGGTCGATCTCGGCGTCCAGGGCGGGGGTGCTCCAGGCCCCCTCGGTCGCGATGCGATGGAGCACGCGGGTCGCGACGACCCGGGCCGGAGAGGGATCCTGCATTGACTTCACTCCGCACTCTCGAACGCGGCCACGATCTCGGGCCACTGACGGGCCACGTCGTTCGTGAACACCAGCACCATCACCACCACCAACAGGCCGAGGCCGACGAGCGACGCGACCTCGCGCACACGCTTGCCGACGGGCCGCCGCTGCACCGCCTCGATGCAACAGAACATGAGCTGCCCCCCGTCGAGCACCGGGATCGGCAGCAGGTTCAGCAGCCCGAGGTTGATCGACAAGAACGCCATCAGGCTCAGGAAGTCCAGCGCCCCGGAGCGCGCGGCGGTGGCGGCCACCCGGGCCACCTCGAGCGGGCCGCCCACCTCGCGCGGCGAGATTCGGCCCTGGAAGAGGCGCAACAGCGCGACCGACGTGAACTCGATCATCATCCGCGTCGCCGCCCACGACTCGCGGAGCGCGTACCGGACCGGCGCCGGGTTCGGCACGAGCGCTTCCATGCGCCGCGGGGCGTAGTGCTCCATGCCGAACGCGTAGGCCGCCAGGCCTCCGTCGGTCTGCCGATCGCACGTGGGCACGAACGAGCGGGTGATGACCTGGTCCG
This sequence comes from uncultured Sandaracinus sp., assembly GCA_903828805.1. Classification (GTDB taxonomy): domain Bacteria; phylum Myxococcota_A; class Polyangia; order Polyangiales; family Sandaracinaceae; genus Sandaracinus. The sequence goes on from CAIKNO010000006.1 coordinate 4,687, forward strand.
AGCCTGCGCGGCGCCACGAGAGTTCGTGGGGCTCCCCGGCGCTCGCCCGCAGGGACTCGCGCAGCTGGGCCCACAGGCGGATCGGCTGCCCATCGAGCGTCAGCAGGCGGTCCCCCGGCCGGAGACCGGCGGCATGCTCCGCGGAGTCCGCGCGGACCCGCGCGACGTACAGGTCGCTGCTCTCGAGGCCGGCGCGCTCGGTGCCGTCGCTCGTGCCGCTCTCGGGGGTGAGCGTCGCGACGTGCGGCTCGTACAGCTCGAGGTCGGCGAGCCCGGCGAGGGCGTCGGGGAGCCGCTGCGCCCGCAGGTACGTGACGGGCAGCATGGAGCCGCGGTTGCGATCGAGCACCGCGCGCAGCTCGGTCCAGCGCTCGATCGGCCGGCCGCCGGCGGCGATGACCCGGTCGAAGGTGCGGAGGCCCGCGGCGGCGGCCGCCTGGGAGGGCGAGACGATGCCGATGACGGCGGTGGGCTGGTTCGGCGTGATGCCGATGCGTCCGACCGCACGCCGCAGATCGAGGGGCCGCTCCTCGTCGGCGAGGGCCGGGGTGATCCGGACCGTCCGGAGCTCGCCGCCCCGCTCGATGGTGAACTCGAGGGAGGCCCCGGCGCTCGGCTCCACGCGCTGGCCCATCTCGTACCAGGTCGAGATCTCGACGCCGTCGACGGCGACGATGCGATCGCCCGGCTCGAGCCTTCCGTCGGCGGGGTGATCGGGGAACACGGTGCCGACGATGGCGGGGGCCATCTCGGTGTCGCCGAGCGACACCACGAAGTAGAGGGCCAGCGGGAAGATCAGGTTCATCGCCGGGCCGGCGACGACGATGATGATGCGCTTCCAGAGCGCCTGCTCCTGGAACGAGCGCCCTTCGTGCGCCGGGTCGACGGCGTCGCCGGCGCCGTCTCCGAGCATCCGCACGTACCCGCCGAGGGGCAGGGCGGCGAGGACGTACTCGGTCTCGCCCCGACGGAAGCCGGCGATGCGCGGGCCGAACCCCAGCGAGAACGTCAGCACCCGGACCCCGAAGAGCTTGGCCCAGACGAAATGCCCCAGCTCGTGCACGAAGATGAGCACGCCCACGAGGACGACGAACGAGACCACGGGCATCGGAGCGCGCAGGATGACCCGCTCGGGCCCCGCGCGCATCCGGACCCGACTTGGCCTCAGCGCGCGCGCCGGAGCTGCTGGGCCGCTTGGCGCCGCGCCTCGCGCTCGCGGGCCCGCTCGATGTCCCGTCGGCTGAAGCCCAGCGGCCCGCGGACCGGGCCCTCGTCGGGTCCCCGTCGGCTGGTGGCCCACGGCGGCGCGTCGAGCAGGACGGGGTTCGTCAACAGCGAGAAGGGCGTCCGGTGCGGGACAGGCGTCGCGCGCGCGATCTCCGCGCGCACGAAGGAGTCCGACGCGGGCGCCTCGACGGTCAGCGTGCGCTCCCATCGTTCGCCGAGCGGCAGGGGGAATCGCTGCACGATGTCGTGGCCGACGTAGAGTTCGAGCGTGCCGCCCTCGGGCGCGAGCGCCGCGAGCGAGACCACGAGCGGGGCGCCAGGGACGGTGGGGACGCTCTCGCCGAGGGTGTGCTGCGCGACGGTCAGCGTCACGGCGGGCCCATCGGTGATGTAGAGCCTTCCGGCCTGCACCGACGAGAGGAGGCACGCGGCGACGTCGGACTCGGCGGCCGGGCAGAAGAACACGTTCCTCGGCAGGCCCAGCTCATGCTCCGGATGCCTGTGAAAATCGGTGTTCCCGACGATCGGCACGAAGAGGCCGCGGTCGAGCAGGGCCACCCACGCGTCGAGGAGCCTCCGCGACGGCTGGTAGTAGACCTGGTTCCAGATCTCGATCGCGTCGATCGCCTGTCCGATGCCGCCGCGCCGCAGCGCGTCGTACTCCATCCAGCGCATCGGATCGTAGAAGTTGCCGTCGATCCACCAGCCCGGATGGGCCAGCACGACGAGTCCGCCCTGGCTCCGGACCACGGCGCCGAGCGCCTCGATCGACTCCGAGGCGGCCTCGAACACACCGCGCCGATCCGGCACGTTCCAGATGACCGCGTGCCCGAACGAGCCGCCGACTTCCTCGCCGACCAGCGCGGTGACCGGCCCGGCGTAGCCCGCGCGGTCGAGGTCCTGCGCAGCGAGGCTCGAGCCGTGATCGGTGAGCACGATGGCGTCGAGGTCCACCCGTCGGGCGAGCTCGAGCACGCCTGCGGCCGGGTGGTCCGCGTCGTGAGAGCGCGCCGTGTGCACGTGGCCGTCGAACGAGAGGGCCCGGTGTTCGCCGAGGTGCGTGCGCACGGGGAGAAACTCCCAGCGCTGGGGCGCGGGCAGTGGGTCCACCGGCCGCGCGGGCCACGCCCCGACGAGCGCGGGAACGAGCACCCCGAGCGCCGCGAGGCCGAGGGCGCACGCGACGGCGAGGAGCCCCGGGGACCTTGGCGAGGGGAAGCGCGATGGGCGAGGCACGCACCGCGACTGTGCCACGCGATCCCGGACGGAGGGGAGATCTGCGCCCCGCCCGTCGTATCAGAGGTTGGAAGGCCGGAACCTTCGCCTCCGGCCGGTGTCGAAGGCGGGGCCCGACCCAAGTCTCCGGACCGGGACGGGGTCGAATCCGGCGGGTTCGAGCAGGAGGATGCATGGAGACGCAGGTGCAGGTCGGGATTCTCTGTGCGCTGGGGCTGTGCTGGGCGTCGGTGTCCTTGGCCGAGCCGTCGGCCGCGCTCGATCCCGGGGCCGAGGCGACGGCCGCGCTCGCGGCGCTCGAGGATCGCTACGCCCACGCCCCCGACGACGCCGCCCTCGCCGAGCGGCTCGCCGACGCGTACCTCGAGATGGACCGGGCCGACCTCGCCGTCGCCGCGCTCGGCAGCGCGGGGGGCGAGGCGCTCTCCGATCCTTCGGTCGGACACCGACTCGCCCGGGCTTACGAGGAGACGGGGCGCCTCGGGGATGCGCTCTCCACCGCCGAACTCGCGCGGGCCCGATGCGCGCGGGCGCTCGGCACCGCCGAGGCCTCGGCGGCGACGCCCGTGCCCGCGCGGGGCTGCTCCGAGCGGGTGTACGTCTCGCTCGAGATGCACGCGTCGGCGCTCGCACGGATGCGGGCGTGGGGCGTCACCGATGCGCGGCACGATCCCCGCGCGGAGGTCGCCTACGCGCTCTCGGTCCGCGCGGCCCGGATCGTGAGCGCGTCCCGCTGAGCGGGCGCGTCGGGCCGGAGCCGACGCCGCCACCGCGACGCGGTCGTTCGTCGGCGGTGGGTCCGTGTGCGGCCCTGCGGGCCGTGGCAGTCTGCGCCGCGAGGTGTCCGATGGGCGTGGAGGGATGGCGAGGGCACGGGGCTCGACCGGCGCGGGCCGTGGCCCTCGCCCGTCGGTGCGGGCACAGCAAGCGGCTCTTCGCAGCGCTCGGCGCGGTGGTGCTGTCCGCGTGCGCGACGCTCCCTCGGCCCTCGACCCGCAACGCCCGTCCGGCCGTCGAGCCGTCGGAGTGCACGGCCGCGCTCCGGCTCGAGGAGGCCCCGGTCGCGGCGCCGATCGACGACGTGCCGCGCACCCGGATCTCGCTCGTCCTGTTGTGTCGGGACGAGGGTCGGAGCGCCCTCTCGATCGGAGATGAGGTCGGCGCGTGCACGCCCACGGAGCCGCGACCCGGGGCGCTCCTGGCGGCGCATTGCTGGTGGGGGCCCCGCGGCGCGATGCTCGAGGTCGTCTCGTCGGGCCCGCGCCTGGTCGTCCGGCGCGCGGAGGTCGGTCCGGACGGGCGGCTGTCGACGTGGGGCGAGGCCGCCGAACTCCCCGCCCCGGACGGCGCGCGGATCGCCCCGCTCTGAGCGCCTGCGGGGCCCGCTGACGCGGCCGATCGAGCGCGCCGAGCGACGGGGGGTGCGGGGCGCGATGCGGGATCCATGTGGTCCCAGGACCCGTCCCGAACCGGGACGGTCAGGAGGCGACCATGGAGCCGCAGAAGCAGACCCCGACCAAGACGCCCACCTCGGCGCAGCCCGCGCCCAAGCGCGAGGTGACCGCGACCCTCGCGCATCTCCTCGGCGAGACGTACGCGCTCTACTTCCAGACCCAGTCGTTCCACTGGAACGTCCGCGGTCCGCAGTTCTTCTCGTTGCACCGGATGTTCGAGGCGCAGTACGAGGACCTCGCCGGGGCCGTCGACCGCCTCGCCGAGCGCATCCGCGCGCTCGGGGCGCTCGCGCCGAGCTCGCTCGCCGAGCTGCTGCGCGCGGGTGGTCTCCCGCTCGAGCACGGCGCACCGCCCGCCCGGTCGATGGTCGAGACCCTGCTGCGCGGGCACGAGCGGATCGGCCACGCGATGCGCGACGGGGCGGCGCGCGCGCAACAGCAAGGAGACACGGTGACGCACGACCTCTTGAGCGACCGCGCCTTTCATCACGACAAGGCCGCGTGGATGCTCAGGGCGACCCTCGAGGAGTGAGCCCGAAGGCGGGCTCGGGGCTGCGTTGCGGCCGCTCGGCGCGTCCGCGGTCCTCGGAGGCTGGCCGCACCACGGGCCCGCTGCGGACCTGACTCCCAGCGTCCTCGTCGTGCCCGCTTCCCGGGGCCCGCGCGGACTGGCACTCTGTCGGGGTGCACTCCTCGACGCGCCTGATGATCCTCGTGCTCGCCCTCGGCGCCGCCTGGGCCCCTCGGCCCGTCCGGGCCGACGCCACCTGCATCGACGCCACGGGGGACGCCTGCTTGTCCCTCGTGCGCTCGGCCCGCGCCGACGGCGTCGTCGAGGACATCTTCAGCACGCGCGACGGCCTCCTCGCGCCGCAGCTCGGGTTCGCGACCTACGTGCGCGGGGCCAACGGCTGCTACGGGCGCACGCACACCCCGACGATCCTCACCGGGTACACGTGCTCGAGCATGGGCGTGCCCGAGCTCGGCACCGACCGCGCCCTCTACGCGAACTCCCTCGACTGGTACTGGACGCAGGTCACGCGCACGACCGACACCGGGGCGACGGTGACCGACGGCGTGGGCGGCTTCTACGAGCCGACCCGGGGCCGCATCTACGATCTCGGCGGCGAGGCGAACCGCGTGGTGCTCTTCCCGGTCACCGACCACGCGCCGCTGCCGTGCGAGGCGTTCGAGTACAGCGTCTGGCTCTCGAACGACCCCGACGCCGCCGAGACCGCGCCCGAATCGGCGCCCGATCCGAGCAAGTGGAACCCCGCGCGCTTGATCCGCGTGTTCACCCAGGGCTGGACCCGCAACCCGACCGCGACCGGCCGCGCGGAGGCCGCCCGCCCCGACCTCGGGACCTGGCTGCGCGATGCGTCCGCCGGGGAGGCCGTGGCCGACGCCCTGGCGACCGTCTGGGCGCTGCCCTGCGGGCTGACCTTCCGCTACGTGTCGATCCAGGCGGGCAACTACGGCAACCCTGGCCCCGCGTGCGTGTTCCACAGCGCCGACGACGAGCTCGACGCCATCGCCGGCCTCAACGAGGACGACACGGCCATCTGCGCCGACGCCGACGGCGACGGGCAGCGCGCGTCCTCGTGCGGCGGCAGCGACTGCGACGACACCGACCCCGCGGTCCACCCCGGGGCGTTCGAGCCGTGCAACGCGACGCGCGACCTCGATTGCGCGCCCCCCTCGGCGTGTCCCGACGGAACGCGCTGCGAGTCCACGAGCGGCCTCTGCGTCGGCGTGTGCTTCGAGGGCGGCTGCGCCGCGGGCTTCACGTGCACCGCCGAGGGGCTCTGCGTGGAGTCGGGCTGCGCCGAGCGCACCGAGCCGTGTCCCGACGGCACGCTCTGCCGCGGTGGCGTCTGCCGCGCCCCCTGCGAGGGCGTCGTGTGTCCGCGCGGCGAGGTGTGCTCGGGCGGGGCGTGCGTCGACCCCTGCGCCGGGGTGGCGTGTCCCACGAACCAGGTCTGCATCGCCGACGAGCCCGGGGCGCGCACGGTGTGTGGTCCGGCGTGCACGTGCACGGACCTCGCGGTCCCGCTCTGTCCCTCGGGCACCGCGTGCGATGCCCGCGACGGCTCCGACCGGCGGGGACACTGCGTCGAGCCGGGATGCGAGACCGCGGCGTGCGCGGCCTCCGAGGTCTGCGTCGCGGGCGGGTGCGTCGACGCGTGCACCGGGGTGGTCTGTCCGCTCGGTCAGCAGTGCGAGGCGGGCGCGTGCGTCGTCGATCTCTGCGCGGCGGTGCGGTGCCCGATGGGCCAGCGCTGCGAGGCGGGGGCGTGCATCGACGCGTGCGAGGGCGTCGTGTGCCCGGATGGCCAGCGCTGCTCGGGCGGGGCGTGTGTCTCGGATCCGTGCCAGTCGATCACCTGCGGCGAGGGGCTGCTCTGCGTGGACGGCGCGTGTGTGCCGGATGGTGTCCCCCGGGACGCGGGTCCCCGGGGTCCCGGCCTCGACGCGGGCGATCCGCGCACGCCGCCGACCACGGCCGGCGGATGCTGCCGCGTCGGGGGAGGGCCGGGCGAGAGCCGCGCTGGCCTGCTGCTCGCGCTCGGAGCCCTCGGGCTCGCGTGGCGTCGTCGCCGCGCCCGCTGACGCGCGCTTGCGCCCCGCACCGCTCCGAGGCTCCGGGGCGCGCGGGGTACGGGGCTCCGCACCGGCTCCGCGCCGTGCGTTCGGCGGCGTCCGCGCTCGACCCTCGGGCCGCCGCTGCTCTATGCTGCGCCTTCCCGTGACCCCGTCGCCCCGACTCCGCACCGCGCTCGCCGCGCTCCCGCTCGCGCTCTACACGGTGCTGCACCTCGCCGAGCAGTGGGCGGTGTTCGATGGGCGTAGCGCGTGGGTGGCGCGCATGCACCGGACCTCGCGCGGTCCCGTCGCGCTCGCGGTCGAGCTCGTCGTCATCCTCGCCCCCCTCGCGCTCACGGCCTTCTGGACGGTGCTCGATGTGCTGGCCCGGCGGCCCCTTCCCGGGGCCGCCCGTCCCGACGACACCGGCGTGGTGCGCGTCCTCGGTCGGCTCGCGCCCTTCGGCACGGTGACCGCGCTCGTGTTCCTCGCGGTGCACGTCGGCACGCTGTGGGGACCGAAGGTGTTCGCCTCCGCGACGGAGCTCCAGACGTGGCGGACGCTCCAGGTCGGCCTCGCGTCGCCGGCCATGCTCGTGTTCCACGCGGTCGGCCTGACGGCGGTCGCGGTCCACCTCGCGGCCTCGTTGCCCGCGGCCTCCGTGTCCCTCGGGTGGGTCCGGAGCGACGAGGGCCGGCGCTCGGCGTGGCTCGTCGCGTCGGTGTTCGCGCTCTGCGTGTGGGTGCTCGCCGCCCAGCTGGTCGGGTGGATCGGGACGGGCACCGGGACGTTCTGGCCGATCACCGTGTCGGAGCGTTGAGCGCCCCACGTCGCGCCGGCGTCGTCAGAGGGCGACGTCGATCCACAGCGCGGCCACGGCCGTGTCGGCGGTGAACGCGGTCGCCCCCGGGCCCACGACGGCGCCGTCTCCCGGGGCGAGCGTGGCGACGCCGCCGAGCCGCAGCGACCCGTGCATCGCCAGGAGGTAGCCCGCGCGCCCTCGGTCCACGACCAGGGGCACGCGCTCGCCGGCCTCCGCATCGATCCACTCGACCCGAGCGTCGCATCGCAGCGGCATCGCGTCGTCGCCTGCGACGTTCCGCCGGCCGCCCACGTCGAGTTGCCGCTGCCGGTACGACGGCGCCCCTCCCAGGGTCCGCGGTCGGAACCAGAGCTGCAGCATGCGGGTCGGGTGGTCGGTGTCGTTGCCCTCGGCGTGCTCGATGCCGTCGCGCGCGGAGATCAGCTGCACGCCGCGCGCGGGGAGCGCCGCCCCGTCGCCCTGGTCGCCGTGGTGGGTGAGCGTGCCGTCGAGCACGATGCTGAGGATCTCGAGGTCCCGGTGCTCGTGCAGCGGAAAGCGAGAGTGGGGCGCGAAGGTCGCGTCGGCGAGCACGAGGAGCGGACCGAGCGGGCGGCCCTCGCCCGCGTGGTCGCCGACCGTCGCGACGAAGTGGTCGCGCAGGCTCAGCCAGGGAAGCGACGTCTCGGGCAGACCCGAGGCGGGACGCACGTCGAGAGGCGCCGGCGGCCGGACCTCGCCCGCGGGAACGCATCCGGCGGCGCTCACGAGCGCCCACGGCGCGCCGAGCACGAACGTTCTGCGGGTCATGAGCAAGGCCGTCGATTCTCGGCGTCCCGCCCCCCGCGTTCGGGGACGTTTGCCTCCAGCACCGTGCAGGCTCCGTGGCCGGATGGCCAAGGCGCACATTCGCACGCAGGATGTGCATTCATGCACATCGACTGGCGAGACCTCGAGACGGTCGAAGCGCTCGTTCGCTCCGGGAGCGTGGTCGGCGCGGCGCGGGCCCTCGCGTTGCGGCACACGTCGGTGTCC
>CAIKNO010000007.1 GCA_903828805.1 uncultured Sandaracinus sp.
ATGGCGCCGTCGCCAACGTTCGCTTCGTGCAGGCCGACTCGCAGACCTTCTCGTTCGAATAGGGCGCCTACGACGCGGTGTTCTCGCGCTTCGGGGTGATGTTCTTCGACGACCCCGTCGCGGCCTTCGCGAACCTCCGCCGCGCCCTCGCGCCCGGCGGCGCGCTCGCCTTCGTGTGCTGGCGCGACGCGAAGGAGAACGCCCGGGTGACCGTCCCCATGAAGGCCGCGCGCCCCTTCTTGGAAGCGCCCGCGCCGCCGGTGCCCGGTGCGCCGGCGCCCTTCTCGCTCGCCGACCGCGCGCGCCTCGAGGCCGTGCTCACCGCCGCGGGCGACGCTGGACAGGTGACTGCGGCGACGCTGCCGCGGTAGATTCTCCGCATGGTGCGTCCTGACGACGACGACGTAACGAGCCCGCGAGGGCGAGTCACGTCGTCGTCAGGCCGTGTGTCTCCAGCCGGTGCAAGTCCGGTCCGGGTAGGTGCCAGAACGCCCGGTAGCAGGCCCCAGGCGTCGGGAGAGATCCCGGCGACCCGAGCGGGGCGTCCGAAGCCCGTCAGGCGCAGCGATGCGTGCAGCGGGGAGCAAGCTCGCGGGCCGCAACATCAAGTGAAGCCTGCCGCCTCGACAGATGAACAATGCGAGCGCCGAGTCGAGCATGTCGCGACGAAGGCAACACCCTCTGCGCCAGCGTCTGGAGGTCGACGCGCGGAGGGGCTCGCCGGGGTACGGGGCGCAGCACGCGAGCAAGGAGAGGCACGGAACAGGAGAGGCCCGTCTGCACAGCCCTCGTCGGGGCAAGGTGGCGCGTATAAGCCGAAGGCGAAGTCGCGCGCCGTGCAGCGGGAGTCCGAGGGGATCGTAGTACCGCCGCGCGAGGCCCACGCCGCGCGCACGAACGCCGTGAAGAACAACGCGGCGGGAGGGAAGGGTCCCTGCGGTGGTCACGTCGACCGAGCAGGCACGCGCAAGGGAATGGCCGCCACGAGCGGACCTAACAACCCCGGCGGCTCTACGCCGCGCGATCACGTGCGACACCTGCAACGTCGACTCTGGGCCGCAGCGAAGCGGGCACCGGGTCGTCGCTTCCACGCCCTGTTTGACCACTTGCACAGGGGTGACGTCCTGCGCGAGGCGTGGCGGCGAGTGCGACAGAACCGCGGCGCCGCGGGGGTCGACGGCCAGTTGATCCGCGACGTCGAGCAGCGAGGCGTGGAGGGCTTCCTCGAAGCGCTCGGCGCGGAGCTGCGAGCGGGCACGTATCGGCCGCAGGTGGTGCTGCGCCGGTACATTCCGAAGGCCGATGGGAGGAAGCGGCCGCTGGGCATTCCGACGATCCGAGACCGCGTGGTGCAGATGGCGGCGAAGCTGGTGCTGGAGCCGATCTTCGAGGCGGATTTCCTTCCGTGCTCGTACGGCTTCCGGCCGAAGCGGAGCGCGACGATGGCGCTGGAGACCCTGAGGAAGCTCGGGGCCAAGGGTGGCCATCACGTGTTCGACGCCGACATTCGCGACTACTTCGGGAGCATCGATCACGACAAGCTGATGAAGCTGGTCGCGCGACGCGTCTCGGATCGGCGGATGCTCAAGCTGGTGCGCCAGTGGCTCGACGCGGGTGTGATGGAAGACGGCGTCGTCTCGG
>CAIKNO010000008.1 GCA_903828805.1 uncultured Sandaracinus sp.
GCTGAGGATCACGTCGCGAAAGTCATCCTCGCTTCCTATCTCGGCAGCACTCCAAACTGTCCCTATCCCGCAGTGTTCGAGAGACATGCCGACCTCATTCGGAATGAAAACTTGGAATTGGCGAAGGCCCACTATGCCCGTGCCCTCGCACTCTCACCCGACAACGCACCCGTTCACCGTGCCCTGAGAGACATATACCGTTCGGAAAACAACTCGATCGCTGAGTGCGTACATGTCGACGCACTCGCATTGCTCGGCGCCGACAACTAGCCCGACAACCAACCAAAGGAGGCATCTTGGCAGACACGAAGTCACTTCCCTGCCCGCGTTGCGGCAGGAGCTCAACACAGTCGACCAACAATAATCAATCAGGTGGAACCTGGTGCAAGTGCCCGCACTGTAAGAGCAGTTTCACGGCCTACTATAACGCTGGCAAGTTTACCGGACGTACCAGCTAGACGACCACGTCGAAGCAGCGTTCTGTCGCAAACGCTTACGCCTCGGCGGGTACTGTACTGTCCCCCCTCCGTCAAGACACTCGCGCGTGCGGAAATCGGGTGTGACCACGCGAGGGTCAGTGCGGTGCCACCGCGCGCGATCGTCGCAGACTGCCAGACGGTCGTGGGCGCGGCGGGCCTCGGCCCTCTGCGACGGCACGCGGGACGAGGGCAGCGGCACGGCGCTCGCATCGCGCGCGTGCCGTCGCGCCAGGCCGAGGTCGTGATGTGGATCATGCTGCATCCCTCTCGGGGGCTGGGCCCAGTCTCTGCGCGCGGTACTCGGCAGGCGTGAGCCAGCTCAGGGACTGGTGGGGCCGGGCCTCGTTGAAGCCGCGCCTCCACGCCTCGAGGGCGGTGCGCAGGTCGCGGGCGTTGCGCCAGTCCTCAAGCCAGACGCACTCCTCCTTCATGGTGCGGATGGTGCGCTCCGCGACGGCGTTGCCGGTGGGACGGCCCACGGGGGCGAAGGTCTGCTCCACGCCCCAGCGCAGGGCGAAGGCGTGGGCGTCGGCGCCCGTGTAGACCGAGCCGTGGTCGGAGCGAAGCTCGACGCCGTCAGGCACGTTGCGGGGGTGCCCGAAGGCGGCGACGAGGGCGTTGTCCACCGAGGCGAGCATCGAGGGGGCGTCCTGGGACTTGCTGACCGTCACGTCGAGGACGCTGCGGCAGCCGCAGTCGACCGTTATGGCGACGGCCAAGAGGCCCTCCTCGGCGGTCCAGACCGTGGTGAAGTCCGTGGCGAGGCGGCGGTTCGGCTCGGGGACGACGACCTGTCCGCGACGAGGCGTCGCCTCCCGGGGCACCCCTCCCGCGAGTACGTGGCCATGGGCCTTCATCAGCGCCCACACGCGACGTCGGCCCACGCGCATGCCGGAGCGCTTCAGGGTCGCCCAAACCTTGCGGACGCCCCACGCTCGGTGCGCTGCGACGACGGCCTCGATGGCGAGGAGGAGGTCGGCCACGGGGGTTCCGCGAGGCCGAGGAGCGCGCTCACTCGCGATCGACGCGACCGCCGGCTTGCGAGCGGCGTACCAGGCCGCGCGGGACATGCCGAAGGTCTCGCACACCAGGGCCACCGGTGCCTCACCCCGAGAGGTCTGCCGGCTCATCGCCGCGACCTCCCGGGCAACGTAGGGGTGCGGCCCTCGAGGGCCCTCTCGAGGAGCTCGGACTTCATGGTCTGTCGCGTGAGGGCGTCCTTCAGGATGCTGTTCTCACGCTCGAGCTCGAGCTCCCGGGCGCCCTTCCCGGTGCCCCGGCGGAGGGCCTCGTCGATGGCCCCGACGGCATCCTCGCGCCAGCCCTCGATCGTCTCGGGCTTCACGCCGTAGCGTCGGGCGAGCTGGTCCACGCTCGCCTTCCCCGACAGCAGCACCAGCACCGCCGAGCGACGGTCCTCCACCGAGCGCCTCCCCGGCCGGCCCCGCACCACGTTCTCGTCCTTCTGGTCGTCGTTGCTCATGCTCCAGCCTTACCCGACCCGCGGGGGGATTAGGACGGCCGAGGGTGTCAACCCCCGATGGGGGGACGCAGTAGCCGTTGTGTTCGTTGACCTTGCCGTATCGCTTCCTCCAGTTGTAGAACTTCCCGCGCTGGATGCCGATCCAGGCGATGAGGCGGTCCACCGGGATCTCGGTTCGCTCC
>CAIKNO010000009.1 GCA_903828805.1 uncultured Sandaracinus sp.
ACCGACACCGGCGCGGTGAACTGGATCCGCGACTCGTACGGCCGCTGGCCCTCGCGCACGTCGGTGGCCCGTGACGGCAGCGTGTGGGTGGCCAACCGGGCATTCACCGCGAGCGACCCGAACGACCCGGCCCAGTCGAACGTCGTGCACCTCGACATCGACGGCAACCTGGTCTGCAGGGCGCCGGTCATCGGGATCGCGCGCGGCCTCGCGATCGACGGCACCGGCAACGTCTGGGCGGGCACCTGGAACGGCCAGCGGCTCTGGCAGATCAGCGGCACCGACGTCGATCGGACGACCTCGCCCCCGACGTGCCGCGTCATCGCGCAGTACCCGGTCGGCGTCAGCATCTACGGCGTGACCGTCGATCCGGACGGCTTCGTGTGGACCGCCTCGAGCCCCGCCATCCGGCTCAACAGCCGGGACGGCACGTGGACGACGGTGGCCAACCCGTCGTTCTACGGCGTCGCACCCGATGCGATGAACCAGGTCTGGTATGGCGGCTGGAACGGGGGCGGCACCATCCATGCGATCCGCCGGGACACCCTCGCGGTGCGGTCGAGCGCGGTCGGGCAGGTCACCGCGGTGACCGTCCACCCCGACGGCTCGGTGTGGGGCTCGGCGTACGGCACGAACCAGATCGTCTCGGTCGACCCGGTCTCGCTGGCGCTCCGCTGCTCGGCGACGATCCCAGCGGGCAGCGGCACGAACCCGCACGGCGTGGCGGTCGACCGGCTCGGGCGACTCTGGCTGCCGTCGCGCTACGGCGGGTACGTCAACGTCTACGACACGAGCTGCCGGCTGCAGGCGACCTACCCCGTCGTCGTCGGTCAGGAGCTCTATTCGTACTCCGACATGACCGGCAGCATCCTGCGCTACTTCACGGCCCCCGAGGGCCACTGGACGCAGGTCTACGACTCGGGCTACGCGCTCGCATACTGGACCGAGGCCGGCTGGACCGCCGACACCCCCGCCGGCACCGTCGTCGAGGTGCGCGCCCGCGCCGCCGACACGGTCGCCGACCTCGACGCCGCGCCGTGGTGCGGACCCTTCGCGACGTCCCCCGCCGACCTGACGGGCTGCGCTCCGGCGCTCGGTCGTCACCGCTACCTCGAGCTCGACGTCCGGATGGCGACGACGCGTGCCGGTGTGCGGCCGACGCTCTTCGAGGCCCATGCATCCTGGGCCTACTGAGCCCCGCCCCGCGCGCGCGCGAACTGCATCATTCCTCGTTCCCGCGGCCGCCTCGATCCGGGCGCGCGGGGACGCGGCGGGGGCACGCGCCACCATGATGGGCTGGGCTGTGCGCGCGAGGGCGGGCGCCGTGATGGGCCTCGTCGCCGTCGCCACCCTCGCCGGGTGCGACACGGCGGCCCCCCGCTACCGCGGCGCAGCGCTCCCCGCCGCGCCGTGCCCGGTGCGGATGGCGCTCCTGCCTGGCGGCGCGTCGTGCATCGACGTGCGCGAAGCCTCGATCGTGGCTGGACGGGCCGAGCCGGCGGTCGCGGCCCCGCCCGCGAGCGCCGTGTCGTTCGTGCAAGCCTCGCAGGCCTGCCGGGCCGCCGGCTTCCGGCTGTGCACGGGCACCGAGTGGAGCGCGGCCTGCGGCGGGACCGAGGCCCGTCGTTATCCCTACGGCGAGGCGTACGAGGCCGGCCGGTGCAACACCGCCGAGCCGACCTCGGACCTGTCCCAGATTCGCGTGCAGCCGAGCGGCGCGTTCACCCGCTGCGTCTCGCCCGAAGGCGTGTTCGACCTGTCCGGCAACGTCGGCGAATGGACCGACGAGCGCGACGTGACCGGAACCCTCCGTGAGCTTCGCGGAGGCGCCGCACGCAACGGCGAGAGCAACGTCCGATGCGTGCTCGACGATCGCGGGTTCCAGCCCCCGGAGAGCGTGTTCGAGGGCCAAGGGTTCCGCTGCTGCGCGGACGCGCAGCGCTGAGGGCGGGCTGCGGGCGCCGTTCGCGGCGGGCCGTTCGCGGCGGGCCGTTCGCGGCGGGCCGTTCGCGGCGGGCCGTTCGCGGC
>CAIKNO010000010.1 GCA_903828805.1 uncultured Sandaracinus sp.
GGCGCTGGCGCTGCGCACCGCCCGGGACCCCGAGGGACGCGAGCGGGGCGCCCAGCGTGCGGACGCGTGCTTCCGGGCGTCGTTGCCCGGCACGCCCGAGCGCGCCGAGGTGCTCCAGGCCCTGACGCGTCTGCGCTTCGAGGGCCTCGACCCGGGCCTCTTCGACCGGCCGCAAGCGGCCGAGCGCTTCTTCACCCAGGAGGCCTCGCGGCCCACGGTGGATGCCCTCGCGCTCACGCTCGAGCTGACCGTGCAGGACGAACCCGGGGCCGCCGAGATCCGCAGCCAGCTCGACGGCGAAGGCGCCCGGCGCGCGATCGCCGAGTGCTTCGTCCAGGACTGGGACGTGCGTCACGAGCGGTCCGCGACCGCGGCCGTCGTCGTGCGCTACGCCGCCCGCCTGCGCGACATGGGCACCTTCGATGCCTTCGATCCCGAGGTCTCCTTCGAGAAGACGACCGCCGCCGAGGACGGCTTCGAGCCGTGTCTGGCCCGCGCCCTCGGTCCGGTGGTGAGCGCCCCCCGCGCGGCGCGGGTCGTCGCGTGGCAGGGCAGCCTCCACGTCACCGCGCAGATTCGCTGATCAAAGTTTGCGCGGCGCGCCCGGCAGCCCTAGCTTTCGCCCGCGAATGCAAGGCGATGCCCACGTCGATGTCGGGACCGCGATCGTCCTCGGCGTGGTCCAGGGCATCACCGAGTTCCTGCCCGTGTCCTCGGATGGCCACCTCGCCGTCGCGTCGTGGATGTTCGGCGCGGTCAGCATGCCGCTCTCGATGGTCGTGCTGCTGCACGTCGGGACTCTGATCGCGACGCTCTGGGTCTTCCGGGCCGACGTGCGGACCTTGGTCGCCGGCGCGCTCCGCGGCCTCCGGGCGCCGCGGCCGTGGCTCGCCTCCCTCGAAGGCCGGGAAGCTGCGGCCATCGTCGTGGCCTCGGTGCCGACCGCCGCCGTGGGTCTCGCCCTGCGAGACTCGGTCGAGGCCTGGTCGCACATCCCGTGGGTGGTCGGCCTCTGTCTGCTCGGCACGGCGCTCGCCGTCGGCAGCACGCGCTGGAGCGGCCAGCGTGCGTCGTCCGAGGACGCCGTGCTCTCGCTCCGGAACGCGGCGATCATCGGCCTGGCCCAGGGGCTCGCCGTGCTCCCCGGGCTGTCCCGGAGCGGCTCGACCATCGCGTGCGCGATGCTCCTCGGGAGCACGGCACCGGCGGCCTTTCGCTTCTCGTTCCTCGCCTCGTTGCCGGCGGTGACCGGCGCCGTGCTGCTCGAGTTGCGACATCCCGGGGACGTCCTCGAGACGCTCGGGGCGGGCGCTCTGCTCGGCGCCGTCGTGTCGTTCGTCGTGGGGCTCGGCGCGCTGCTCACGCTCGAACGACTGGTCTCGCGCGGGCGATTCTGGGCGTTCTCGGCCTACCTCGTCCCCCTCGCGCTCGGCCTGATGGCCTGGGATCTCGCGCGGTGACGTCAATCAAGGAACAAGCGTCGATGGACCACGCGTGGGCGATCATCATGGCCGGCGGCTCGGGGACCCGCTTCTGGCCCCTCTCCCGCCGGAACAAGCCGAAGCAGCTCCTCGCGCTCGCGGGCGGCGAACGTTCGCTCCTCGCCGAGACCGTCGCGCGGATCGCGCCGCTCGTCCCCCCCGAACGCGTGATCGTCGTGACGGCGCGGCACCTGGCCGACGCCACGCGCGCGGACCTGCCGGCCGTGCCCTCGCGCAACGTGCTCGCCGAGCCCGTCGGCCGGAACACGGCGCCGTGCGTCGGATGGGCCGCAGCGCACATCCAGCGTCGTGATCCCGACGCGCTCGTGGCGGTCCTGGCCGCCGACCACCACATCACCGACGAAGCGGCCTTCCTCGAGGTGCTCGGGCGGGCCTTGGGGGCGGCGCGCGAGGGCCATCTCGTCACGGTCGGCGTCACGCCCACGCGGCCCGAGACCGGGTACGGCTACCTCGAAGTCGGCGCCCCCCTCGACGAGGGCGTGCATCAGGCGCTCCGCTTCGTGGAGAAGCCCACCCGCGAGCGCGCCGAGGAATTCCTCGCCCGGGGAACCTTCCTCTGGAACAGCGGGATGTTCTTCTTCCGCGCGGCCGCGGCGCGCGCCGCCGTGCAGGCCCACTTGCCCGACCTCGGCTTCGCGCTCGACGCCCTCGACCAGGCCGCCGCCGAGGGCCACGAGGACGAAGCGCTCGAGCGCCTCTACCCGACGCTCCCGTCGGTGTCGTTCGATCATGGCGTGATGGAGCGCGCCGCGCGGGTCGCGGTCGTGCCCGGCGCCTTCGGCTGGTCCGATGTCGGGAGCTGGGTGACGGCCTGGGAGCTGGCACCCAAGGATGCCCGCGGGAACGCCTCGACGGCCCCCGCGGACGTCGTCTTCGAGGACGCGGCCGGCTGCTACGTGCACGCGCCACCGGGCAAGGTCGTGGCGCTGGTGGGCGTCGAGGACTTGGTCGTCGTCGACACGGAGGATGCCCTGCTCGTCATGCCTCGCCACCGCGCCCAGGACGTGCGCGCGGTCGTCGAGGCGCTGCGGGCCCGCGGGCGAGATGAACGGCTCTGACGCTTCGAGGTGAACGTGGCCATCCCCAATCCCTTCGTGTTCCGTGAGTACGACATCCGCGGCGTCGCCGACCGCGATCTGCCCGACGGCTTCGCCCGCGACCTCGGACGGGCGCTCGGAACCTTCTGGTCGCGACGCGGAGCGCGGCGCGTGGCCGTCGGGCGCGACTGCCGCCTGAGTTCACCGCGGCTCCACGCCGCGCTGACCGAGGGCATCCTGTCCACCGGAACCGACATCGTCGACGTCGGGATGGTGCCCACGCCGCTGCTCTACTTCACCGTGTTTCAGCAGGCCCTGGACGGCGGGGTGCAGATCACCGGAAGCCACAACCCGCCCGAGGACAACGGCTTCAAGATCATGCTGGGGCGCGCGACGCTGTCCGGCGAGGAGATCGCCGAGCTGCGGCGGCTGATCGAGACCTCGGACCTCGTCGCCACCGCCCCGGGGCGCCGGACCGAGCACGACCCGTTGCCCGCCTACGTCGGCTTCATCCGCGGCAACGTCCACCTCGCACGGACCGACCTCCGCTTCGCCCTCGACGCCGGAAGCGGCGCAGGCGGGCCCACCGCCCTCGCGGCGATGCGCGCCGTCGGACTGGATCCGGTCGCGTTGCTGTGCGAGCCGGACGGGAACTTTCCGGTCCACCACCCGGACCCGTCGCAGCCGGAGAACCTCGAACTGCTCGTCCGGACCGTCGAGGCGAATCGTCTCTCGCTCGGCATCGCGCTCGACGGCGACGCGGACCGGATCGGCGTCATCGACGCCCGCGGCGAGACGCTCTGGGGCGACAAGCTCATGGTCCTCTTCTCGCGAGAGGTGCTGCGACGGCGGCCCGGCGCGGCGATCCTCGGAGAGGTCAAGTGCAGCCAGACGCTCTATGACGACATCGCCCTCCACGGCGGCCGGCCCGTGCTGTGGAAGACCGGCCACTCCCTCATCAAGCGGAAGATGAAGGAAGAAGGCGCCCTGCTCGCTGGCGAGATGAGCGGCCACATGTTCTTCGCGGACCGATTCTTCGGCTTCGACGACGCGGTGTACGCGTCGTTGCGCTTGCTCGAGATCGTCGCGGCCAGCGACCGTCCTCTGCACGAGCTGCTCGCCGACGTGCCCGTCACGTTCGCCACGCCCGAGCTGCGCGTCGCCTGCGCCGACGATGCCAAGTTCGAGATCGTGCAGCGCGTGCTCGCGCACTACCGAGGCAAGCGAGACGTGGTGGACGTCGACGGCGCGCGCATCCAGTTCGGTGACGGGTGGGGGCTCGTGCGGGCCTCGAACACGCAGCCGGTCCTGGTCCTTCGCTTCGAGGCGGGCTCGCCCGAACGCCTCACGGCGATCCGCGACGAGGTGGAGGGCCTCGTCGAACGCGCGAAGGCCGGCTGACCGAGCGCGTCGGGCCCCGGACGCGGGCGCCGAGGAGCGGCGCGCGGAAGGTCAGGGAACCACCACGGGCAGAGGCCCGATGGGGCCACCCACGGCCCCTCCCGCGCCCGGCATGGTCCCCGCGCTGCCAGGGTCGGACGCGAACCCGACGTCGAGCACCGCCTGCGGGGTCTGGCCCTCCGAAACGACCCAGTCACTCGGTCCGACGACCCTGCGCTCCACCGGGGACCCTTCGAGGTAGACGAGCACCTCGAGCGCCGCGTCCGTCGGCACCTGGGACACGCGCGCCTCGGGCGTGAACCCCACCAGCCGGAACACCTTCGCAGCCGGCGGGGCGGTCACCACCCGGATCGTCCCCAGCTCCCCCGAGGTCACGCCGAGCGAATCGCGCGACAGCAGCGTGGCTCCGAAGCCTGCCTGCATCGGATCGGTTGCCGCCATCGGCACTTCCATCGCGAGGTCGTACTGCAAGCCCGAGGGGCCAGGCGTCCAGCGCGCGTCGGCCGGGACCACCGCGCGGGCTGCCCCGCGCCCATCGACGACCGCGAGGAACTCCTGCGCACGGCCGGTCGGCAGCGCGGCCGCGACCGCCGGGCTGCGCCCGACGAAGAGGAACACCTGAGCCTGCACGCCGGGGCAACGGATCGTGAGGTCGCCGAGCCCTGCCGGGAGCGTCCCGACGCTCGGACCGTCGCCTGCTGCGGGTCCTGGCTCCCGGGCCTGCCGTGAAGGCGCAGGCACGGGATCGACGGGGGCCGCCGGACCGGGCTCCCCGCCCCGGGTGCGCAGCCACACGAGCGCCGCGCCCGCGCAGAGCGTCCACGCGAGCAGCCACACCCACCTCGAAGAGCGCCGCTTGCCCGGCGATGCCGCCCCCGGCGTCGCGCCATCGAGGGGCACCCTCCAGCCACCGTCCCCGCGTCCCTGGGACTCCGTCAGGGCCTCGAGCAGGCTCGATTCTCCGCCCTCGCCCGCAGCGCCCGCGCCGGTGGCGGCCTCCCCGTCGCGGCGGTCCCCGGCCTCGCCCGCGTCGTCCTCGCTCGACGGCCCGCTCTCACCCACGCCCTCGACCTCGTCGGCCGCAGGGTGTTCGGAGGCCGCGAAGGTCCCCTGCCCGCCGGGCTCCCGACGCGCTCCGGCCCCCGCTCTCGCGCCTCCCGGCGTCGCGCCGAGCAGCTCCGACAGGGCCGACTCGAGCTGCGCCTCGGGGACCTCGTCGAGCCGCTCCGCCGAGGACAGGATGGCGCGCCGCGCCTCTCGGATCAGCCGCGACAGCACCCGCCTCGACGCGCCGCGGTTGAGCGGGACGAGCGCCGACTCGAGGTCGTCCCGGAGCCGCACGAGCGCGTCGTCCCCCGGGGCCGGCTTCCCCTCCGCGAGCGCCAGCAGGACAGGCGGGACGGCCGTCCCTGCGGTCACGAGCAGCGACGCGAGCAGCATCACCATGTGCTCGGCCGCTTCCGTCGCACTGCACGCCATGTCCGCGGTCACGCGGACACGCACGTGCCCATCGTCCGCCACCCTCACGTCGCGCGCCTGGATCCGCGACGGGGTCTCGAGCATGGCGTCGCACGCCTCGAGGGCGACGAACGCGCCGATCTCGGCGGGCATGCGGACCCGCCGAGACTTCAGCGTCGCCACGAGGTCGGCGACCGTGACTCCGGGAACGTGTTCACTCATGGGTTCGGGCGCGGCTCCGGTCGGACGCGCACGCCCCGGGACGCAAGGTACCTCTTCGCATCCCCCACCGTGAAGACCCCATCGTGGAAGATGCTGGCGGCCAGGGCGGCGTCCGCGCCGGCGTCGACCAGCCCTTCTCGAAGGTGCTCGAGCGTCCCGACCCCGCCCGACGCGATGACCGGGATCTCGACGGCCTCGGTGACCGCCCGGGTCAGCGCCAGGTCGAAGCCATCGCGCGTTCCGTCTCGGTCCATGCTCGTCAGCAGGATTTCTCCGGCCCCGAGCGACTCCATCCGGCACGCCCATTCGACCACGTCGAGTCCGGTCGCCCGGCGCCCGCCGTGGGTGAAGACCTCCCAGCCCCCGTCCGGGCGACGGCGCGCATCGATCGCCACCACGAGGGCCTGCGCGCCGTAAGCGCCTGCGATCGACTCGACGACCTCCGGCGAGGTGACCGCCGCCGTGTTCACGGCGACCTTGTCGGCACCGGCGTGCAGGAGGTCGCGGGCGTCCTGCCTCGAGCGCACGCCCCCGCCCACCGTGAGCGGGATGGAGAGCTCCGCCGCGGTGGCCTCGACCACCTCGAAGAGGGTCCGCCGCGCGTCGCTCGAGGCGGTGATGTCGAGAAACGTCAACTCGTCCGCGCCCTCGCGATCGTAGCGGGCCGCACACTCGACGGGGTCCCCGGCATCGCGGAGCCCGACGAAGCGCACGCCCTTGACGACCCGGCCGTCCTTCACGTCGAGGCAGGGGATGATCCTCCGCGCGACCGGCATCACCCGCCCTCCGCGCTCGCCGCGAGGGCCTCCGGCAGCGTGAACGCGCCGGCGTAGAGCGCACGTCCACACACCGCCGCGCGGACGCCCGCGTCCCGGAGCGCCCTCAAGTGATCGAGGGTCCCGATGCCTCCCGACGCGATCACCGTCGCGCCGACCGCACGCTGCAAGGCCGCCGTCGCGTCGACCGCGGGCCCGAGCCGGGTGCCGTCCCGCTCGATGTCCGTGAAGAGGATGGCCCCTGCACCCCAGGCATCCACGCGGCCGGCGAGCACCTCGGCGAGAACACCGCTGCCCTGCTGCCAGCCCTCCACCGCGACCTCGCCACCGCGTGCGTCGATCGCGACCACCACCCGACCCGCGTGGTCCGCGCAGAGTCGCTCGACGAACTCGGTGGAGCGCACCGCGGCCGTGCCCAGCACCACCCGCTCCGCGCCCACGTCGAACCAGCGATCGGCCGTCGCGCGGTCACGGATGCCGCCGCCGACCTGCACGGCCATCGGCACGCTGCGGACGATCCGCTCGACGATCGAGGCCTGTGACGGACCCCCTCGCCGTGCGCCGTCGAGGTCGACCACGTGCAAGCGACGCGCGCCCTGGTCGTGGAATCGTTTCGCCTCGGCGACGGGGTCGTCCGCGTAGACCGTGACGTCGTCGTAGCGACCCTGGTGCAGACGGACGACCTTGCCGTCGAGGATGTCGATCGCAGGGATCAGCTCCACCGTGCCTCCAGGAAACCAGACAGGAGAGCGAGCCCGTCGGCGCCGCTCTTCTCGGGGTGAAATTGACAGGCCAGCACGTTGTCCCGCGCGACGGCGGCGCAGAACGCGCCCCCGTGGTCGGAGGTCCCCGCCGACCAGCCGTCCTCCGACGGCACGCAATGGAACGAGTGCACGAAGTAGAACCAGCCGCCCCCGCGCCACGCCGGGTGACGCCCCTGCACCTGGTTCCACCCCATGTGCGGCACCTTGAGGCGGGCCGACGTCGCGGGATCCCGCAAACCGCGTGAGAACCTCCGAACCTCGCCCGGGACGACGCCGAGGCCGACCGTCCCCGGCGCCTCCTCGCTCGACCCGAAGAGCGCCTGCATCCCGAGGCAGATTCCGAGGTACGGCCGCCCTGTCGCGAGGAAGGCCCGCACCGCGTCTCCGCGCGCGCCCGCGAGCGCGAGCGCACAGTCGCGGAACTGGCCCTGGCCGGGCATCACGAGCCTCTCGGCGCGGGCGATGACGTCCGGATCGTCGCTCACCTGCGACCGGCCGCCCGCCCGGTCGAGCGCGCGGGCCACGCTGCGCAGGTTGCCCATCCCGAGGTCCAGGACGACGACGGGCCGCGAACTCATCCGGTCAACGTTCCCTTCGTCGAGGGCAGCACGCTCGCCGCGCGAGGATCGAGCTCGACCGCGTGCCGCAGCGAGAGCGCCAGGGCCTTGAACGACACCTCGATGCAGTGGTGCAGGTTCTCCCCGGCCACCTTGTAGAGGTGCAGATTGCACTGCGCCCCCCGCGCAAATCCTTCGAAGAACACGTCGGCGAGCTCGGTGTCGAACGCGCCGACCGAGGCCTTCGGAAGGTCCAGCGTCGACACGAAGAAGGTGCGGCCCGACAGGTCGAGTGCGCACGTGACGCAGGCCTCGTCCATCGGCAGCGTCGCCGACCCGTACCTCCGGATGCCGACCTTCTCGCCGAGGGCCTCGGCCACCGCCCGCCCGAGCGTGATCGCGAGGTCCTCGGTCGTGTGGTGACCGTCGATGTGCACGTCCCCGGTCGCGCGGACGACCAGGTCGATCATCGAGTGTCGAGCGAGCTGCTCGACCATGTGCGTCAAGAACCCGATCGGCGTCTCGACGTCGTAGCGGCCCACGCCGTCCAGATCGAGGGACACCTCGATCTGCGTCTCATGCGTCTTCCTCGTCAGCACCGCGCGCCGTGTCATCGCGCGCCGAGCCTAGCACCGCACGCGGAGGAGTTCCTGCGGTGCCGTGGCGATGGATGCGATCCCGGACCGGGACGACCGGGCCTCCCCTCACCGGCCCTCGATCTTGCGTTCGACCTCCGCGAGCTGCGCCGTCAACCACCGGTGCCCCGGCTCGTGGCCGAGGGCGATCTGCAGGTTCAGGCGGGCGACGGTCCAACGCCCGGCCTCGAGGGCCTCCCGGGCCTTCTCGACGAACGGCCGCGCGCGCGCGGAGCGCACCTGAGGACCCGCCGTGAGGGGCTCGGGCGAATTCAAGCGCTCCTTGCGGGCCGCCTCCGCATCGTACCTTCGCTTGCCCTGCCCGAGCTGCACATCGTAGGTCGCGCGCTGCCCCGGATCGGACAGAACCCGGTAGGCCTCCGCCCCACGGCGGTAGATGTGCGCAGCGCGTGCTTGCTTCTCGTCGGGCGCACCGGCGAATCGGTCCGGGTGAAACTTGCGCGCGAACGCGTGAAACGCCTGTCGAACCTGCTCGGTCGACGCGCCAGGGTCCACCTGCAGCAGGTCGTAATAGTCGAGCTGGTCGAGCCGGTCGTCCGTCATGAGCTGCCGGGAATGCCCGCCATCCGTTGCTGTCGCTGCATCAGCACGGCGAGCTCCTCCTCGCCCATCGCACC
>CAIKNO010000011.1 GCA_903828805.1 uncultured Sandaracinus sp.
CTCGCCAGCGCGCTCGGTTCGACGGGGGCGGGCCGCCTGATCGAAGGCGGCCTCATCGAGCAGGTCTACGCGCTCGTGCTCAAGGACTTCAGCCCCGAGCGACGCGCCCAGATCGAGAAGGTGTTCTCCGAGGTTCAGCGGGACCAGACCCTGCTGGTGCAACTCACGCCCGAGAGCCTCGATCTCTTCAACGCGCTGGCCACCGAGCGCGAGGGCGTGAAGCGAGGCTGCGTCGTCGCCCAGGCACGCCCGCCGTCGCTCAAGAACCAACTCCGCGTCGGCGCGAGCCCCACCCACCAGGCGATGTACAACGTGTTTCGCGCGCTCTACGCGATCGCCTCGACGCTGCCCGAGCGCGTGCTGCCCACACCGGACGATGCGCAGGCCGAGGCGCTCATCCGGGCGTTCGGCCGCGTGCCGAGCGCCAAGGGAAACGACGCGATGGTCCCGACCCGCTCGCAGGTGTGGGGGACGATCATCCACGCGGCATGGGCCGACCACCTCGACGTCATCGGCCACTTCCACGCGCCCGAGCGCGCTCCGCTCCACGTCGACTGGATGCGCACCGGCTCGGACTTCGGGAGGGCCGAGTTCGAGGCGATGTGGCGCGCGGTCGCTCGCTTCGCGTTCGACGAGCGCTGACGCAAGCGGCGCACGACTCACCGCAGTCCGTCCGAACAGTCCGCTGCCCGCACGAACGAACGAAGACGCCCGCACGAACGAAGACGCCCGGACCCTTCGAGAAGGTCCGGGCGTCCTGGTGCGCGCTCCGTTTCAGCGCGCTTCGAGTGACCCCATGGGGACTTGAACCCCAGTTACCGGCGTGAGAGGCCAGTGTCCTAACCGCTAGACGATGGGGCCGTGACCGAGAGCAGAACCACAAGCGAGTCGAAGAACCAAGAGGGGCCCGAGGGCCGAGCACGAAGGTTGATTCGGGGACTAGGACTCGAACCTAGATAAACGGAGCCAGAATCCGTTGTCCTGCCATTAGACGATCCCCGAATGTGGGAACTGGCCAACGCGCCACACGTCGGAGCAGGCTTCCTGTCGTGGCGAGGCGCGGGTGTAGCACCCTGTCCGCGAGCGTCAAGGGCGTGTCGGGACGTCGACGCATTTTTTTCGCCGGTTGCGAGCGTCCGTGGTCTCGGCTAGAAGACCATACAACGGTTCCCCGATGCGGGAATACGAAACGCATCTCGAAGCCCGGGGGTCCACGGCCTTCGGCGACTCGAACCGGAGTGATGATGAGCGAGCCCGTTCGTTCCACGGTCCACGTCCTCACCGGCCAGCGCTTGACCGACGGAGTCATCGTGTACCGGACGGCCGAGGGCGCGTGGAGCGAGTCGTTCTGGGACGGCGAGCGCGTCGACGCCCCCACCGTCCGCGATGCCCGCGTCGCCCACGAACAGGCGGCGCAGCGCCTGATCATCACCGGCATCTACGCGCTCGAGGTGGGGCTCACCGCGCAGGGCGCACCGGTGCTCTCGATGCGGGAGCGATTGAGGGCGGAGGGCGCGTCCGCGGCCCGGGTGAGGCTCGGCTATCCCCCCTGAGTCGCAGGGCCCACGGGGGGTCAGGCCGAGGACAGGGCGACGCGCAGTCGCGCCACACGTGAGGGAGGCATCGGGATGTATCGATACGACGAGGCGGACCAGCAGATCGTGGAGGAGCGCGCCCGGCAATTCCGTGGCCAGGTCGAGCGGCGCCTCGACGGTCGCCTGAGCGAGGAGGAGTTCCGCCCCCTGCGTCTGCAGAACGGCCTCTACCTCCAGCTCCACGCCTACATGCTCCGCGTGGCGATCCCCTACGGCCTCCTGAGCGCGACGCAGCTCCGGCAGCTCGCGCACATCGCGCGCACCTACGACCGCGGCTACGGCCACTTCACGACGCGCCAGAACCTCCAGTTCAACTGGCCGACCCTCACCGACACGCCGGCCATCCTCGACGCCCTCGCGTCGGTGCAGATGCACGCCATCCAGACGAGCGGCAACTGCGTCCGGAACGTGACGAGCGACCCGTTCGCGGGCGTCGCCGCCGACGAGATCGTGGATCCCCGGCCGTACTGCGAGTTCTTGCGCCAGTGGTCGACGTTCCATCCGGAGTTCGCGCACCTCCCCCGCAAGTTCAAGATTGCCGTCACCGGCGCGACGGTCGACCGGGCCGCCATCGCGGTGCACGACATCGGCCTTCGGATCCGCAAGGACGAGGCGGGACGCATCGGCTTCGAATACTTCGCCGGTGGTGGCCAGGGACGCACGCCTGTCCTCGCCGAGAAGCTGCGCGACTTCCTCGAGGAGGCCGACCTGCTCGCCTACACCGAGGCGGTGCTGCGCATCTACAACGAGCTCGGACGGCGGGACAACAAGTACAAGGCACGCATCAAGGTGCTCATCAAGGAGATGGGCAGCGCGGAGTTCCGCCGCCGCGTCGAGGCCGAGTTCGAGACGACCCGACACGACCCGGCGCTCCGCCTCGACCCCGAGGCGCTCGCGCGGATGAAGGCGCACTTCGTCCCTCCGGACTACGCGACGTTGCCCGATGGGCAGACGGCGCTCCAGGCGGGACGCCTCGGCAAGGATCGGGCGTACGCGCGGTGGCTCGCCTCGAACCTCGCGCCGCACCGCGTGCCGGGATACGCCATCGTGCAGCTCTCGCTGAAGTCCGAGACGCTGCCCCCGGGCGACGTGACCGCCGATCAGATGGACGCGATCGCCGACCTCGCCGAACGCCACGGCTTCGGGCGCATCCTCGTGACCCACCGTCAGAACCTGGTGCTGCCGGACGTGCGCATCGACGCCCTGCGGCAGGTGCACGCCGCGCTCGAGGGACTCGGGTTCGCGACCCCCAACGTCGACCGCGTGACCGACATCATCGCGTGCCCGGGGCTCGACTACTGCGACCTCGCCAACGCCCGATCCATCCCGGTGGCCCAGTCGATCCAGCAGACGCTCGCCGACGCCGACCGGGTGCACGACCTCGGGCCGCTGACGCTCAACATCTCTGGTTGCATCAACGCCTGCGGTCACCACCACGTGGGCAACATCGGGATCCTCGGCATCGACAAGCAGGGCGAGGAGTTCTACCAGTTGACCCTCGGCGGTTCGGCGCGGGACGACGCATCGGTCGGCAAGGTCCTCGGACGGGCGCTCACGGCCGAGGAGATCCCGGGCGCGGTCGAGCGCATCCTCGCGACGTACGCGGTGCTGCGAAGCGGAGCCGACGAGGCCTTCCTCGCGGTGGTCCGGAGGGTCGGCCTCGGGCCCTTCAAGGAGGCGGTCTATGCGGATCATTCGTGACCGGCGCATCGTCGAGGACACGTTCGTTCACCTCGACGAACACGCGCCCGTGCCTTCCGGCGTGGGCGTGGTGCTGCCATGGTCCCGGTGGCTCGCGGAGCGCGCGTCGCTCGCCGACCGAGGCGCCCCCGTCGGCGTCCGCGTGGCCGCCACGATCGACCTCGCGACGCTCGTGGAGGCGCTGAGCAGCCTCGCCGTGGTGGCCATCGAGATCCCGAAGTTCACCGATGGACGGGCGTACTCGCTCGCGCGTCGTCTGCGCGGCGAGGCCGGCTTCTCGGGGGAGCTGAGGGCGGTGGGCGACGTGCTCCGCGACCAGCTGCTGTTCTTGTCGCGATGTGGCTTCGACGCGTTCGAGCTCGCCCCGGGCCGCAGCCTCGAGGACGCGCTCGAGGCGTTCGGCGACCACGAGCGGCACTACCAGTCGTCGGCCGATCGGACGCGCCCCCTCTGGACGCGCCCTTCCCCCGGCTGAGCATCGACCTCGCGGGGCCTCGTCCGCCTCCGTGGGGGACGCTCAACGCCCCGAGGCGAGCTTCCGGACGAGGCGCGCGTCGGGGGGCGGAAACGGGTAGCGCTCGAGCTCCGAAGGCAGCGCCCACGCATGGTCCGCGACGCCGAGGTGGCGGACCTGCGCGGCCGGATCGCGCAGGCGGCAGTCGTAGAAGAGCAGCAGGATGTCCTTGGTCGGGTACCGGTGGAAGGTGACCTCGAGGATGTCGAGGACCTCCACCGCGATGGCGCACTCCTCCATGCACTCGCGCGCGACCGCGACCTCGGGGTCCTCGCCCTCCTCGACCTTGCCACCGGGGAATTCCCACATGCCCCCGAGGTGGGCCCCTTCGACCCGGCGGGTCAGCAGGATGCGCCCCTCGTGGCGAACGACCGCCGCCGCGACGACGACGCTCGGCATCACCGCGCCTCGTCGTAGGGACCGTCGGCGCCGATGGCGCGCTGCAGCTGAGAGTACGCCACCCGCGCGTCGAGGGCCGCGTTCAGCAGATCGAGCTGCGCGCGCGCCCGCTCGGCGACCCCCAGCACGAGCTCCGTCGCGACGGTGGCGCCCGCCCGGTACTGCTCGGTCCGCACACGGAGCGCCTCGTCGGCCGCCGCCACGCCGGTCCGGGCCGCCTCGATGGCCGCCTCCGAGGCACGCAGCCCTTCGAACGCGACGACGACCTGCATCCGGACGCCGTCCTCGAGGCCCGCCAGATCCGCCTCCGCCTGGGAGCGCAGCGCGTGCGCCTCGTCGGCGAGCCGCGCGCCGGTGAAGAAGTCGTTCGGACTCCACGACACCACCCCGCTGACGTCCCAGGTCTCCCGGAACTCCTGCGTCTGCGGGAAGATCCGCTGGTTCGGGTTGGAGACCGCGAGGTTCGCGGCGAGCGCGAAGTGGGGCCAGCGGCTCCCCTCGGCCGCGTCGCCTTGCCGGCCGCGGGCATGCACGAGGCGTCGCAGCGCCAGGGTCTCGGGCCGGTGCGAGAGCCCCGCGGCCACGAGCGCGTCCCGGTCCTCGGCCACCCGCGGCAACGGGGCGAGCAGGTCCTCCCCGATGGCGAAGCGCTCCCCCTGTGCCGTGTGCAGCAGCGTGCCGAGCGCTTCCTCGGCGATCCGGGCCCCGGCCTCGGCCCGGAGCACCCCGACCCGCGCGCCCGCCACCTGCGCCTGCACGCGCACGAGGTCCACCCTCGAGGC
The DNA here is from genome assembly GCA_903828805.1 of uncultured Sandaracinus sp. Taxonomy (GTDB): domain Bacteria; phylum Myxococcota_A; class Polyangia; order Polyangiales; family Sandaracinaceae; genus Sandaracinus. The sequence continues at coordinate 4,992 of CAIKNO010000011.1, forward strand.
CGTGCCCGAGCGCACCATCGTCGCGACGATCTGCTCCTGGCCCTCGACCGCGTCCACCGCCGCGCGGGCGACGGTGAGCGCGCCCCGCGCGCGGGCCAGGCTGTAGAAGGCTTCGCGGGCCTGCTGGGCCACCTCGGACGCCCGGGCCGCGACCTGGTACCGGGCCGCCGCGACGGCGCTGTCGGCCGCCTCGTACGCAGGCAAGACCTGCAGGAACAGGTCGGTCACCGGCACGGTCAACGCGGCGTCGAACGAGACCTGGTCGAGGATCACCGGGAAGGTGAAGTTGCCCTGGGCCTCCTGGCCCGCGATGTTGCCTTCGAAGAGCAAGCGCGCGGACGGATCGCTCACGGTGCTCGCCAGCGCCCGGGCCGCCGCGAGCTGCGCGGGATCGACCGCGAAGAGGTTCGGCTGCGAGATCGGCGAGAGCCGCGTGTAGCGGCCGCTGACGGTCAGGCGGGGCGCGAAGGCCTGCAGCGCCCGGTCCGCGCCCGCTTGAGCCGCGTCTCGCTGCGCCCGGCCGGACACGATGGACGGCGCGGTCGCCACGGCGAGACGCGCGACCGACGCCGCCGTCCACCCCGCCCCACCGCCCCGCAGAAACGACTCCAGATCGAGGGGCGTCGTTTCGGCGCTCGGGTCGGACACGGGCACGCGCTGCGGGGCCTCCTGGGCCTCCGCGCGGCCGACCACGAGGCCCATGGGCGCGGCCCCGATCGCGGCCAGAACCCATGGGCAAAGTCGAGTGGCAGCCGGGCGCGACGTCATCCTTGGAACCTCCGGAGGCGGGGTTCTGGCCGCAGCCGCACGCGGAGGCAATGCCTTCCGGAGGCCATCCCCGCCAAGTCCGAGAGACGGGGAAGGCGCCCCGCCCCGCGGCCACCTTCGGCGCGCGGGGCACCGTGTTCGCCGCGATGACGCGTTCGCCGGAGCGTGGTATGTCGCGCTCCCTCCATGTCCCCTCAGTTCACGGTCGCGGTGCTGGGCGCAACGGGCGCCGTCGGACGCGAGATGGTCCGGGTGCTCGAAGAACGGGCATTCCCCGTGCGGCGCCTCGTGCCCTTGGCGTCGCCGCGGAGCGCCGGCTCGACGCTTCGGTTTCGCGGCGACGACGTCGTCGTGCAGGCGGTCTCGGACGACGCGTTCGAGGGGATCGACCTGGTGCTCTGCTCGGCCGGCGGAGGGCCGAGTCGGCGATGGGCGCCCAACGCCGCCTCGCGCGGCGCGCGGGGCCTCGACAACGCGAGCGCATGGCGAATGGACCCGGACGTTCCGCTCTGCGTGCCCGAGGTGAACCTCGAGGCGGCGCGCACGCGCGCGAAGGGCATCGTCGCCAACCCGAACTGCTCGACGATCCAGATGCTCGTGGCCCTCGCGCCCATCCATCGGCGCAACCCGATCCGCCGGATCGTCGTGTCGACGTACCAGGCCATCAGCGGCGCCGGCCAGGCCGCCGTCGAGCATTTCATGGCGCAGGCCTCCGCGTTCGCCTCGGGCGCGTCGATGCCCGAGGGGCCCCTGTCGCGCCAGCTCGCAGGCTCCTTGACCATGGAGTGGACCCGCGATGCGAGCTCGGGCTACCAGGAGGAAGAGCTGAAGATGGTCCACGAGACGCGGAAGATCCTCGGCTCCCCCTCGCTCCGCGTGTCGCCGACCGCCGTGCGGGTGCCGGTCGTCAACGGGCACGCCGAGTCCATCGCCCTCGAGTGCGAACGCCCGATCTCGGCCGCGGAGGCCCGGTCCCTGCTCGCCGGCGCTCCGGGCGTGCGGCTGGTGGACGACTTCGCGGCCGGCGTGTATCCGACGCCGCTCGACGCCTCGGGCACCGATGACGTGCTGGTCGGTCGAGTGCGAGACGATCTCGGCCTGCCCGGCGGCATTCTGCTCTGGGTCGTGGGCGACAACCTCCGCAAGGGGGCGGCCACGAACGCGGTCCAGATCGCGGAAGGTCTGATGCTCCCGTGATGCGATGCGGCGTTGACCCGATGGCGCGAATCACCTCGGGAAGCCCCTCGATTTGCCAGAATGACACGGCGCGCCCGGCCGACCTCCCCCGAATTCTCGGGCCAGGCTCGGCCCCACGATTCGGAACGGGGATTGCTCCTGCACGCCCCAAGAGGACCTCGGACCTGATGCGACACACCCTTCTCACCCTCGCGCTCGCCGCGATCGCCGGGTCGATCCCCGGCGCCGCGCATGCGCAGATCCGGATCACCCCTCAAAGCTTCGGGGGACGGACCTCGCCGGTGGTGCTGTACGGCAACTCGGGGCAGCCGATCTCGGCCGCGGAGTGCGTCGCGAACGTGGGGATTCCCCTCGAGATCACCGGCCTGCCGGCCACCGGCGGCGTGCTGACGGTCCTCGACATCTGGCGCGGCCCCTCCGGCTCGGGGAACTGCAATCAGGCCACCAACCGCCAGACGATGACGGGCAGCACCCCCATCTGCACGCACATCCAGTCGGTCGCGATCACCTCGACGATCCAGAGCCTGTCGCTGCCGGCGGAGACGGCCTTCGGGGCCGCGGCCTGCACCTCGAGCGTCTCGACCCCCTACGACTTCTACTTCCTCGCGGTCGCGACGGCGCAAGACAACAGCACCGAGGTGTCGACGACGAACGCGGGCAGCGTGACTGTCGCCATCGATCCGGTCGCCCCCGGGGCGCCAGTCCTCATGGAGTCCGCCGGTGACACCGTGATCACCGTCGGCTGGAGCAACCCGGACGCGACGGAGGCGCTCTACGGCGCCCACGTCTACGTGGACCTCTCGGGGTGCGACGCGACGGGCACGCCCGTGACCGGGGGCCCGCTGATGGCGGGCGGCACGGCACCGACCTCTGTCACGCCGTCGACGTTCCAGGGCCAGACGATCGAGTCCGCGACGCTCGACCCTGCGGCGCTCGGCCTCGCGTACGGGGATTTCGCCGCGGTGGGGGTCACGATCCTCGACCGCGCGCGGAACGAGAGCGTGCTGTCGAACGTGGTCTGCATCGAGCGCGTCCAGGTCCAGGGGTTCTGGGACGCGTACTGCGCGGAGCGAGGCATGGCAGACGTGGAAGCGTGCCGCGCGAACTACAGTTGTTCCATCGAGGCCGGCGGCGGCAGCGCCTCCGCCTGCGGTTGGGCCGTGGGCCTCGCGGCGCTCGCCGCCGTGGCGCGCCGGCGGATGCGGAGGGCACGATGAAGACGCTCGCGACAGGCCTCGCCGGACTCGCCCTGATGCTCCTGCCGGGCGCCGCGCATGCGCAGACGCGCGCGGTCGGCGGCGGGTCGGTGGCGGGCTCGAACTACGCCATCGATCCGACCTTCGAGCCCAGCGACGAGAACGCGACCTTCGAGCTCCGCGCGGGCTCGTACCGCCCTTCGCTCGGAGCCGCGTTCGACGCCTCGTTTTCTGGCGATCTCGGCCCGTGGATCGGCGGTGAGCTCGACCTCCACGCGGTCCGCATCCCGTACATCGGACCGCTCTCGCTCGGTGCCTCCGTCGGATGGTCCGAGTGGACCGGCAACGCGGCGATCCTCTCCGGCAGCGCCGGCGCGAACGCCGGTCAGACCGGCCTCAGCCTGGTCGACTTCGCCGTCCTCGCCGTGCTGAGGGTCGATGCCCTGTCGCGGCATCTCGACATCCCGTTCGTGCTCTCCGGCAAGGTGGGTCCGGACCTCGGGTACTGGCGCACGGGCACCGGCACGCAGCTTCAAGGCGAGGGCTGGAGCGTCGGCCTTCGATGGGCCGCCCAGCTGGCCCTCGAGCTCGACTTCCTCGAACCGCGCGCCGCCCGCCGCCTCGACGAGGCCTGGGGCATCAACCACTCGGCGCTCTTCTTCGAGGTCCTGGGGTCGTCGATGGGCCAGTGGTCGACCCGTCAGCTGCCGCTCGGCAGCGACCTCGCCTGGACCGCGGGCCTCGGCTTCACGTTCTGACGCGCCTCTCCGAACCGTCGTGCACGGCGTCCGCCTCACCCTCGCCTACGATGGCTCTGCGTTCTGCGGATGGGCCCGCCAGCCGGGCCAGCGGACCGTCCAGGGCGTGGTCGAGACGGCGATCGCGGCGATGGCGGGCGTCGAGGTCGATCTCCGCGGCGCGAGCCGCACCGACGCCGGCGTGCACGCCGAGGGGCAGGAAGCGGCGTTCGACAGCCCACGGGAGATCCCTCCCCACGGCTGGCTGCGCGGCCTGAACGCGAGCCTTCCCGACGACGTGGCGGTGGTGCGCGCCCACGTCTGCGAGCCCGGCTACAGCCCTCGGTTCGACGCCTCCGAGAAGACGTACCGCTACCTGGTGTTGCCGGGCGACCAACGCGCCCCACTGCTGCACGGCCGGGTCTGGTTCCTCGGTCCCAAGCGGCGTCACTCGGCGGGACGACGGGCGGGCAGTGGTATCCACGCCTGGCTCGATCTCGACGCGATGCGCGAAGCGGCCGCGCACTGCCTCGGCACCCACGATTTCCGGGCCTTCC
>CAIKNO010000012.1 GCA_903828805.1 uncultured Sandaracinus sp.
CCCGGCGTGCCCGGGCGAGACGACTACGGCTGCGTGCACGTCCCGAACGATGCCATGTGCGCCGACTCCTGGCCCACTGCGGGCATGGAGTGCGTCACCCGCGTCTGCGGGGGAAGCGCGGCGGTCTCCTTGTCCGAGTCCGACCGGAGCGGATGCGCCCTGCAGCTGCGACCGTCGGATTGCGCTGCCGGGACGAGCTGCCAACGCCGCACCGGCGATGGCGCGTTCGCGTGCATCGCGCCGGTCTCCCGCCTCACCGGGACGACCGAGGGTTGCAGGCCCAGCCCCACGCTGGGCGCCATCAGCGAGTGCGACGACGGGAACCCGTGCAACGGGCAGGAGCAGTGCGTGCCGACCCCAGGCGTCATGGGCACCGGGCACTGCGAGCCAGGCCGGCCGCCGGACTGCCCGATGTCGATCGAGCCCTGCACCCGGACCTTCTGTGGTCTCGGGGCCGCGGGGACGGCCACCGCCGCGCCGACCTGCCTCGTCGGCCCCGCACCCACTTGCGGTCCCTGACGCCGTGGCGGCGTCCGGGCCCTGGGCTACCCTTGCGGGCCCATGCACCCGAGCATCGCCATCATCGGCAGCGGACCCGCCGGCTTCTACGCCGTCGAGGCGCTCGCCAAGGCCCGCCCCGACGCGCACCTCGACGTGTTCGACCGGCTGCCGACCCCCTACGGGCTCGTCCGCAGCGGCGTCGCGCCGGACCACCAGGGCACCAAGAACGTGTGGCGCGTCTTCCAGCGCACCGCGCACCGCCCGAGCGTTCGCTTCCTCGGAAACGTCGAGATGGGGCGCGACGTGTCGCTCGCGGAGCTGCGCAGCCTGTACGACGCGGTCGTGCTGGCCATCGGCGCCCCCGCCGACCGCGCGCTCGGCATCCCCGGCGAGCACCTGCGCGGCGTCGTCGGGTCGGGCGAGATCACCGGCTGGTACAACGGCCACCCCGACCACGCGGGCAAGGCCCCGCCGCTCGACGGGGCGCAGGTCGCGATCATCGGCAACGGCAACGTCGCGGTCGACATCGCGCGCGTCCTCGGCCGCACGCCGCAGGAGATGGTCAAGACGGATCTGCCGGCCTACGCCTCCGAGCACATCGCGCGCGCGCCGCTCACCGACGTCTACATGATCGGCCGACGCGGACCCGGAGAGGCGAGCTTCACGCCCGTCGAGCTCCGCGAGCTGGGCGAGATGGCGCGCACCGTCGCCCTCGTGGACCCCGCGCAACTGCCCGACGCCCTCGTCGCCGGCGATCCCAAGGAACAGATGCTCAAGGACAAGCTCCTCGGCATCCTGCGCGGTTACGCGCAGAACGACCCGACCTCCAAGCCGGTGCGCCTGCACATCCTCTTCTACGCCGCCCCGCTCGAGGTGCTCGGCGACGGGGAGAAGGTCACGGGCCTGCGCCTCGCGCGCACGAAGGTGGAGAACGGCCGCGCCACCACGACCGGCGAGACCTTCGAGCTGCCCGTGTCGACCGTGGTGACGGCCGTGGGCTACCACGTGCGACCGATCGAGGGCGTGGCGATGCCGACGGGCGCGACGGCCTACCCCAACGACGGCGGTCAGATCGCCGACGGCCTGTGGGCGGTGGGCTGGGCCAAGCGCGGGCCGAGCGGCGTCATCGCGACCAACCGTCAGGACAGCATCGACGTCGTCGAGCGCCTCCTGAAGACGCTGCCCGAGACGTCCCGGGGCGACGCGCGGGCGCGCCTCGACGCGCTGCTCGCCGGGCGCGGCGTGCAGGTCGTGCCCTTCTCCGGATGGGAAACCATCGAGCGGGAAGAGAACACCCGCGCCGTCGACGGCGCGCCCCGGGTCAAGCTCACCGACTGGCGTGCGCTGCTCGACACCGCCGCCGCCCGGGGCACCGGCGCCGAGGGCTGAACGCGTCGGCCGAGGCCACCGGGAGGCCGGAGGTCCACGCGGCGCTTGGCGTCCGGCGTCCGTGCGTGACAACGTCGCGCGGCCCATGACGACCGCCCTCCCCTCGATCGGTACGTGGCATCCCGGCCAGGGACCCGCGGCTTACGACCCCCACGGCCTCGAGGCCGCGTGCCACCAGATCCGCGACGTGCTGCACGTCGTGAGGGATCCCGGCAGCCAACGCCTCGGCGTGGCCCGCGGCGGCGCGGCGCACGCGGCCCTTCCCGGCGGGATCGACCTGATGGCGACCCTCCCCCCGCTCTATCCGGAGTGGCTCGGGGACCGCTCGTTCTGCGAGGTCCACGGCGTGCGCTTTCCGTACGCGACCGGCGCGATGGCGAACGGCATCGCGACGACGCGCATCGTCATCTCGATGGCGAAGGCCCACATGCTCGGCTTCTTCGGCGCCGCGGGCCTGCCCAAGCCCCGGGTCGAGGCCGCCGTCGACGAACTCTGCCGCGCCCTCGACGGGACGGGGCTCTCGTGGGGCGTCAACCTCATCCACTCGCCGCAGGAGCCCGAGCTCGAGGCGGCCGTGGCCGACCTGCTGATCGCCCGCGGCGTCACGCGCGTGGAAGCCTCGGCCTTCATGGCCCTCACGCCCGCCATCGTCCGCTACGCGGTGAGCGGGCTGCGCGCGCTCCCCGATGGCACGATCGCCCGCAAGCACCACGTGTTCGCGAAGATCTCGAGGCCCGAGGTCGCGCGGCCCTTCTTGATGCCCGCCCCCGCCGAGATCCTCGCGGGCCTGCGACAGAAGGGGCTGATCACCGAGGAGGAAGCGCGTCTCGCGGCGCGCGTGCCGGTCGCGGAGGACCTCACGGTCGAAGCCGACAGCGGAGGCCACACCGACAACCGCGCCCTGCCCGCGGTCTTCCCGATCATCCTCGCGCTGCGGGACCGGATCGCCGCCGAGCAGGGCTACACCCGGCCCATCCGCGTCGGCGCGGCGGGAGGCCTCGGCACGCCGAGCGCCGTCGCCGCGGCGTTCCAGCTGGGCGCGGCGTACGTGCTCACCGGCTCGGTGAACCAGGGCGCGGTCGAGTCCGGGCTGAGCGAGGCGGGTCGGTTGATGCTCGCCCAGGCGGGCATGGCGGACGTGATCATGGCGCCGGCCGCGGACATGTTCGAGATGGGCGTGAAGGTGCAGGTGCTCCGGCGCGGCACGATGTTCGGCACGCGCGGCCTGCGCCTGTACGAGATCTACATGGCCCACGAGAGCCTCGAGGGCCTGCCCGCCCCGGTGCGCACCAAGCTCGAGCGGGAAGTGCTCGGCGCGAGCGTCGAGGAGGTGTGGGCCGCCACGTCCCAGTTCTGGCGCGAGCGCGATCCCCGCGAGCTGGCGAAGGCCGAGGCCAGCCCGAAGCACCGGATGGCGCTCTGCTTCCGCTGGTACCTCGGGCTCTCGAGCCGGTGGGCGATCACGGGCGATCCGTCGCGGCGCCTCGACTACCAGATCTGGTGCGGCCCCGCGATGGGCGCGTTCAACGACTGGGTGAAGGGCTCGTTCCTCGAGGCGCCCGAGCAGCGCACCGTCGAGCAGATCGCCTTGAACCTCCTCGAGGGCGCCGCGGTCGTGACCCGCGCCCACCAGCTGCGCACCTACGGGGTGCCCGTCCCCCCGACCGCGTTCCGGTTCGCCCCACGCCCGCTCGCCTGACCCGAGGAGACCCGACCCATGGCCCCGAAGCTTCCTCCCTGCGGCCTCTACCTGACCCGCGCGCCGATCGGCGCGGTGCCTGCGGGGCGGCTCGTGTCGTTCCACAACCACGGCGAGCCCGGCCCCGGCGTGTACCTGCCGACCGGATGGGCCGCCAACCGCGCCCGCTTCGAGGCCCCGGGCACGCTGCTGCCGCGCCCCGAGGACGCGGTCTTCCTCGAGCCGCTGCCCCCCGAGGGCTTCTACCGGGTGGTCGAGGCGTTCCACTGCTGCGCGTCGAACTGCCGGCAGTTCCAGGCCGACCTCCTCGTGCAGCTCGGGTACGACGGCGCCGGGACGCCGATCCTCTTCGTGCCCGAGCGCGCCGACTTCGGCCTGAGCGCGCCCGACAAGGGCACCCGCCTCGACCGCGATCGCATCGCGCACCTCGCCCCCCTGCGGGTGGCCACGCCGCAGGGCGGCAACGACCCGACCTGGCACTGACGCAGCGCGTCGGGCGCCGTCGCGGTTTTGCTGATTGATTTCGGGGTTCTTCGCCCCGTACGGCGAGGCCCGCGAGGGCGCCCGGACGGGCCGCGCGGCCCCGCCGAGGTCATGACCGAACCGTGACAGACGATGGCGCGGGCCCCGCGCTATCCCCTGCCCGATCGGCCCGTGGGCCGGTTCTCCGCGACCGGGTTCGACCCGGCGCGGCGGCTCGCTTTCCCGACCGAGGACACCGCGCGCATGAAGCAGCAGCAAGAGTCGATCGCGATCGTCGGGGTCAGCGCCCTCTTCCCGGGTTCGCTCGACCACACGGGCTTCTGGCAGGACATCCTGCGCGGGCGTGATCTGCTCACCGACGTCCCTTCGAGCCACTGGCTGATCGAGGACTACTACGACCCCGATCCGACCAAGCCGGACAAGACCTACGCGCGCCGCGGCGCGTTCCTGAAGGACGTCGACTTCGACCCGATGGCGTGGGGCATCCCGCCGTCGATCGTGCCGCAGACCGACACCACGCAGCTGCTCGCGCTGATCGTCGCGCAGAAGGTCCTCGACGACGCGTGCGGCGGGCAGTTCGCATCGATGGACCGCAACCGCGTCAGCTGCATCCTGGGCGTCACGTCCGGGCAAGAGCTGATGGGTTCGATGGTCTCGCGTCTGCAGCGCCCGATCTGGGTGAAGGCGCTGCGCGAAGCCGGGCTGCCGGAGTCGAAGGTCGACGACGTGTGCCAGCGCATCAGCGCGAGCTACACGAAGTGGGAAGAGGCGAACTTCCCCGGGCTGCTCGGCAACGTGGTCGCGGGGCGCATCGCCAACCGCCTCGACATCGGCGGCACGAACTGCGTCACCGACGCGGCGTGCGCCTCGACGTTCAGCGCGCTCTCGATGGCGGTGAACGAGCTGCTCGTCGGGCAGTCGGACCTCGTGATCGCAGGCGGCTGCGACACGATGAACGACATCTTCATGTACATGTGCTTCAGCAAGACCCCGGCGCTCTCGCCGAGCGGGGATTGCCGGCCGTTCAGCGACAAGGCCGACGGCACGATGCTCGGCGAGGGCCTCGGCATGGTGGCCCTCAAGCGCCTCTCCGACGCCGAGCGCGATGGAGACCGGGTGTACGCGGTCGTGCGCGGCATCGGAAGTTCGAGCGACGGACGCGCCAAGAGCGTGTACGCCCCGGTGCCCGAGGGTCAGGCGAAGGCCATCCGGCGCGCCTACGACATCGCCGGTTGGACCGCCGACACCGTCGGGCTCATCGAGGCCCACGGCACGGGGACGAAGGCGGGCGACGCCGCGGAGTTCGGAGGCCTCTCGCTCGCGTTCGGCGACAACGCCGCGTTCGCCGGCGGCGCGCGCCAGTGGTGTGCGCTCGGCTCGGTGAAGTCGCAGATCGGTCACAGCAAGAGCGCCGCCGGGGCCGCGGGCCTCATCAAGGCCGTGCTCGCGCTGCACCACAAGGTGCTGCCGCCGACGATCAAGATCGACGCGCCGAACCCCAAGCTCCAGCTCGAGGCGAGCCCGTTCTACCTGTCGACCGAGGCGAGGCCCTGGGTGCAGCCGCAAGGCCATCCGCGGCGCGCGGGCGTGAGCTCGTTCGGCTTCGGCGGCTCCAACTTCCACGTCGCCGTCGAGGAATACGTCGGCCCCGCCGACGCCGCGTTCCGCTCGCGCAGCAGCGAGACGGAGCTCGTGCTGCTCCGCGCCGACGACGGCGCGACGCTCGCGAAGGACGCCCGCGCGCTCGCGACCGACGTGGAGCAGGCGGTGGCCGAGGGGCGGACCGGCATGCTCACGTTCCTGGCGCGCTCGACGCAGGAAGCCTTCGCCGCGAAGGCCGGCGCCCGGCTGGCCGTCGTCGCGAAGGACACCGAGGACCTGGTCGCCAAGCTCCGCAGCGGCGCCGACGAGGCCGCCAAGGGCGTGCCGTTCGCGCACGCCTCGGGCGTGTACGTCGAGTCGGGCGCCCACGAGGGCGGCGTGGGCTTCCTGTTCCCCGGACAGGGCTCGCAGTACCTCGGGATGGGCGGCGCCGTGGCGATGGCGTCCGACACCGCCCGCGGGGTCTGGGACCGCGCGCGCGCGCTGCCGCTCGGCGAGGTCCCGCTCGACGAGGTCGTGTTCCCTCGGCCGACCTTCGACCCCGCGGCGAAGACGGAATCGCGCGCTCGGATGACCCGCACCGAGTGGGCGCAGCCCGGCATCGGCGCGGCCTCGCTGGGCATGCTGCGCGTGCTCGACGAGGTGGGCCTCTACCCGTCGGCGGTCGCCGGGCACAGCTTCGGCGAGGTCGTCGCGCTGCACGCGGCCGGGGCGCTCTCGGAGTCCGACGTGCTGCGCATCGCGCGCGCCCGCGGCGAGCGCATGGCCGAGGCGGCGCGCACGAGCGACGGCGCGATGAGCGCGGTGCTCGCCGACGCCGCGAGGGTGCAGTCGATCCTCGACGCGGCCGGGCTGCCGGTCGTGATCGCGAACCACAACGCCCCCGATCAGGTCGTCGTCAGCGGCCCGACGGCGGAGGTCGAGAAGGCCGAGCAGGCGATGCGCGCCGCCGGCTTGACGAGCAAGCGCCTCGAGGTCGCCACCGCGTTCCACTCGCCGGTCGTGGCCGCGGCCGCCGCACCGTTCGCCGCGTGGCTCGAAGGCATCGAGGTGCGGACGCCCTCGATCCCGGTGTTCGCGGACGCGACGGCCACGCCGTACCCCACCGACGCCGCGGGCGTGCGGTCCACGCTCGGCGGCCAGCTGGCGGCGCCGGTGCGCTTCGTCGAGATCGTCGAGGCCATGTACGCCTCGGGGGTTCGGACCTTCGTCGAGGTCGGGCCGGGCTCGGTCCTCTCGGGGCTCGTCTCCAAGATCCTCGCGGGGCGGCCGCACCGCGCGGTGTCGACCGATCGCAAGGAACAGGACGGCGTCACGGCGCTCCACCACGCGCTCGGGCGGCTCTCCGCCGCCGGTCTGCCGCTGCAGCTCGAGGCCTTGTGGCGGGCGTTCGCGCCGGCGTCGGATCCGCGCCAGGTCCCGAAGCCGAAGATGACGCTGAAGATCAACGGGTCGAACTACGCGAAGCCCTACCCGCCCAAGGGCGGCGCCGCGGCGCTTCCGAAGCCGAACCCCGAGTCGGTGCCCCCGGCCCCGCGCATCGAGGTGCGCGAGGTGATTGTCGAGAAACCCATCTACGTGACCGTGCCTTCGGAGAACAGTGCGATGACCCGCGACGATCGATCCCACCTGCCGACGTCGACGGGCCCTGCCCCCCTTCCGGAGAGCGCCCAGGTGGCGTGGATCCAGGCCTTCCAGGAGGCCCAGCGTCAGACGGCCGAGGCCCACGCCGCGTTCCAGCGCTCGATGGCCGAGGCGCACGGGGCGTTCCTGAAGAGCGCCGAGACGAGCTTCGTCGGCCTCGCGGCCATGCTGCACGGCCCGGGCCTTCCGACGTTCGCGGCACCCGCTGCGCCCGCCTTCGCCGCTGCGCCCGCCTTCGCCGCAGCACCCGCCTTCGCCGCAGCGCCCGCCTTCGCCGCTGCGCCCGCCTTCGCCGCTGCGCCCGCCTTCGCCGCTGCGCCC
>CAIKNO010000013.1 GCA_903828805.1 uncultured Sandaracinus sp.
CCGCCTTTGAGAGCGGTTTGGGGGACCCCGGGGGCCGTCAAGACCCCCAAAATCAATGGTTGCTGGGTTGGCAACCGGATGAAGTGTGCTTGCCGTCGGCTGGACGGGACTCTTCGACTCGAACCCTGCGCTCCCGGTGCGCTTCATCGGCAACCACCTGCGCAAGCGCAGCGCCCTCTGGGACAACCGCATCCTGCCCTTGCCGATCCGCGGCTGGGTCCCGGGCGGCGTCGAGCGCGAGGTGCTCGACGAGTACCTCGCCAAGACCTTCGAGCACACGAGCCTCTCGGTCGCCCTCGACATCTTCAAGGCGGGCACCGCCCAGGGCTTCAAGAGCCTCGACGGCATGATCGACTACTCCGCGGCCTTCGAGATGCTCGACCGACCGCTCCTCGTCGTCGCCGGCACCGAGGACCAGCTCGCCCCCCCCGACTCCGTGCGCCCCGCGTTCGAGCGCAGCAAGTCGAAGGACAAGACCTACCGCGCGTGGCCGCTCGGGCACCTCGACCTGATCATGGGCCGGGAGTCGACCCGCACCGTGTGGCCGCTCGTCCGGCAGTGGCTCGACCGCCACTGAGCGCGGGACCCGCCGATGCGCCGCGACGACGACGCCCTGCCCGACGCGACGGCCCGTCCGCAGCCCACGCCCCGCGGCGCACGGCTCGGCGCGCTCGGCCGGACGCTCGCCGACCGGGTGCTCGACGGCGCGCTCGGCGCGGACGCCTCGCCCACGCTGCGGCAGGCAGCGCGCGAGACGCTCGCGCCGTGGGCGGAGGCGCTCGTCGTCGCCCTCGACGAGACCCTGCGGATCCCCGGCACGCGCGTGCACGTCGGCCTCGACCCGATCGTCGGCCTGCTCGTGCCCGGCCTCGGCGACGCCATCACGGGCACCGGATCGGTCGCCCTGCTCGCCCTCGCGCTGAAGGAGCGCGTGCCGACCGTGGCCCTGCTGCGGATGCTGCTGAACATCGGCGTGGACACCGTCCTCGGGACCCTGCCCCTCGTCGGCGATGTGTTCGACCTCTTCTGGCGCTCCAACCGCCGCAATCTGGACCTGATCCGACGGTACCGCGACGATCCCAAGGCCCGCCCGAGCGCCGTCGATCATGCGATCGTCGCGCTCGGCATCGTGCTGGCCATCACGGGCATCGTGCTGCCGATCGTGATCGTCTACGGCCTCGGCCTCTCGGCCCTCGTCGCCCTCGCCCGGGCGCTCGGCGGAGGCTGAACCGAGGCGGCCCTCGCGGGGCCCCGGCCCCCTGGAAAGGCGCTCTAGGGTGCGGCCCGCAGCTCCGCGACGTGGCGCTCGATCAGGGCCCGCGCCGGGTCTTCGGGGCGCGCCCGGAGGTACTCGCGGTAGTAGTCGATGGCGTCGGCGGAATGCCCGGTCCGCTCGCTCGCGACGGCGAGGTTGTACGCGACCTCCGGCAAGCGCGCGAAGCTGTAGGCCGCGGTGAACGCTTGCAGCGCCGCGTCGTAGCGGCGGCGCCGGAACATCGCGAGGCCCCGCTCGAAGAACGTCCGCGCCTCGACCGCGAGCTCGTCGCCGCTCGGCGGCAGCACCATCACCTGATCCCGCATCCGCCGCTCGAGCGCACGCAGCGCCTCGATCCGCGCCTCGACGTCGGTCCGCTCATGACCCTGCACGCCCGATTCGGCCAGGTACCGCTCGAACCAGCGGATGCCCTCGGCCGCGTTGCCCATGCGCTCGTGGACCCGGGCGATGTTGAACGAGAGCGCCGCGCTGTGGACGAGGCCGTCCGCCTCGGTGAGCCATCGTGCGGCCTCGTCGAGGCGGCCCGCCTCGTACGCCGCGAGGCCCTGCGCGAAGAGCGCCTGCGCGCGCGTCACCGACTCGGGGGACTGTGCCCGCGCCAGGCCGACGGGCAGCACGGTCGCGACGAGCACGGTCGCGAGGAGCACGGTCGCGAAGAGCACGGTCGCGAGGAGCACGGTCGCCCACGACGACCACCCCGCCCGCCGTCCGCTGTCCCGCCGGTGTTCCTTCGGTCGCGCCATCGGTGTCCCTCCGCCGCGGATCGCGGTGTCACTCCTTCGAGGCCGCGGCCTTGGCCGCGTCGGCTGTCTGCTGCGCCTTCTTCAGCTCGGTCTCGAGCTTCCGGAGGGTGCGCTTCAACTCCCGCACTTCGTCCTTGGTGACGAGGCCGAGCGCCTTGGCCGCGGCGCCGACGTTCTGGTCGATCTGCTCCTGCACCTTGCCGCGCAGCTGGAACGCTTGCATCGCCACCTTCATCACCCGCTCGTCCTGGATGAGCTTGGAGACGTTGGGGTCCGACATGAGCTTCATGCCGCGGTCCTTGAGGAAGCTCTTGATGTCCACGTGGGCTCCGAAAAAAGAGGTCGAGGGTCCGACGCTAGCACGCCCCGAACCGACCGAACGAGCGGCCTCCGCACCCCGGCGCGCTCCGCCCCGATGCGCGGCGGCCGGGAGGTCCTCTTTCCGCGCCTTGACACGGTGCGTCGCTGCCGGATATAGCCGGGGCGCGCTTGCTGAACCGTGATTCAGTCGCGCTCCCCCCAGAGGACGCTGCAGGAGAACTGCCACCATGGCCGACGCATTGACCGATTTCACCACCCGCCTTCCCGCCAAGATCTCCGCCGACCTCGCCAAGGCGAAGGGCATCGGCGCTGTCTTCCTGTTCAAGATCACCGGCGAAGGCGGCGGGGTCTGGACGGTCGACTGCAAGAACGAGCCGGGCGTGAGCGAGGGCGCCGTCGGGACGCCCGACTGCACCCTCGAGCTGTCCGCGGCCGACTGGGCGACCATCAGCGCCAACCCCGGCGCCGCGATGCAGATGTTCTTCACCGGCAAGCTGAAGGTCACGGGCAACGCCATGCTCGCGACGAAGCTTCAGCAGATCCTCGCCTGAGCGAGCGACGGACCCCATGAACGCCCCGGGCGCGGACGCAGATCTCGATCGTCGTCCGCTCTCGGGGCTTCGTGTTCTCGACCTGTCGCGGCTCCTGCCCGGCCCGCTCGCCACCCTCGTCCTGTCGGACCTCGGCGCCCACGTCGACAAGGTCGAGGACCCCGCGGGCGGCGACTACCTCCGGGTGATGCCTCCCCGCCTGGGAGATCCGTCCGTCGCGGAGCCGATGAACGCGGCCTTTCATCTGCTCAACCGCGGCAAGCGGAGCGCGGTGCTCGACCTCAAGCGGCCCGAGGGACGAGACGCGCTGCTGCGGCTGATCCCGCGCTACGACGTGGTGATCGAGAGCTTCCGTCCCGGGGTCATGGAACGGCTCGGCCTCGGCCCCGACCGGCTCACCGCGCTGCACCCGCGCCTCGTGTACTGCGCCATCACCGGCTACGGGCAGACGGGCCCCGCCGCCCACCGCGCAGGGCACGACCTGAATTTCCTCGCCCGCGCGGGCGTGCTCGCGCTCGGAGGCCCGCCCGAGGGCCCGCCCCAGATCCCCGGCGTTCAGATGGCGGACGTCGCGGGCGGCGGCCTCTTCGCGGTCGCCGGCATCCTCTCGGCCTTGGTCGCGCGGGGCGTGACGGGCCGCGGGCGGATCGTCGACGTCTCGATGTGCGAGGGCTCGATGATGCTCGGCGCGTTCGGCTTGATGGGGGCCCTCGCGGGCAACCCGGAGCTGAACGGCACGGGGGCGCTCAGCGGCGGCATCGCGCCCTTCGGCACCTACCGCACGCGCGACGGACGCGCGGTCGCGCTCGCCGCGCTCGAGCCCAAGTTCTGGAGCGCGTTCGCCGCCGAGGTCGGCCTGCCCGCCGACATGGAGGCGCTGCTGCCGGGGCCGCATCAGACGGGCTGGAAGGCCCGCCTCGAGGCGCTCTTCGCGTCCCGCGATCTGGACGCGTGGGTGGCGCTGTCGGAGCGGGTCGACTGCTGCCTCGAGCCGGTGCTCGAGCCCGGGGAGCTCGTCCACGACGCGCAGCACCAAGCCCGCGGGATGTTCGTCTCGCAACGGGCCTCGGGCCTGCGCGTGCCGATGCCGCGGACCCCGATCGCGCGAGGCGTGGCGGAGGGCGAGGCGCCCTCGCAGGGGCGCGACACCCGCGCGGTGCTCGAGGACGCCGGGTTCTCGAGCGAGGAGATCGCCGCGCTCGTGGCGTGCGGCGCGGCCCGCTGAGCGGACCGAGGCCGCGGGCTACTCGAGCCCTTCGAGATCGCCCTCGAGATAGCTCATGATGAGCTCGTCGAGCGACTTGTCCGTCAGCACCTCGGAGGCGAATTCCGGCTGCGGCGGCGCCGACGACGGTCGGGGACGAACCGAGACCGGGCGCGTGGTCTGGTACCGGCCCGAGCGCGTCGCGGTCGAGCGCGGCGCGTCGCCGGAAACCGAAGCCGGCGCTTCCGGCGAGGGCGCCGCGACCGCCGGAGCGGCCTCGGAGGGCGACGACGACGCGGCGGAGGCCGACGGTGTCGACGAGGGACGAGGCATGCCTGCGCTGGCGAGCAAGCCCGCGGCGGCGCGCTCGAGCGCGTCGGGTGCGGGCGATGCATCGGACGACGCGGGCGCCGACGCCGCGCCCTCGTCGAGCGGGATCTCCTGCGCGTTGAACACGCGCGCGCCCTCCGCCTCGTCGGCGTCGAAGAGCCCATCGCGCAGGGCGATGAACATCGCCTTGTGCTGCGCCTGCATCAGCTTCTTCACGATCGCGGGGTAGCGCTCGGTGGCGACCCACGCGGCGTAGCTGCCTTTGCGGCTCGCGATGATCCGCCCGCCGTCGGCGAAGAGGTGCGTGAACACGTGGCCGTGCGCGGACCCGGAGTCTTCCGTCTGGATGTGGAAGAGCTTGCCGTGGTGGCGGACGTTGGTGTTGTAGCCGAGGAGAGGGGACTGCATCGGTGGCTCGACGTCGGGTGTTCGAGCCTACCACGTCCCGTCTCCGACCCGTCGCGGCGTACGCGTCGAGCCGAGGCCGCCCCTCGAGCACGACGCTCAGCGAGCCGCCGCGAGCCCCTCCCCGAGCGCGACGGCCACGCGCTCGAACGCCGCCCGTGGGGTCCGCAGGACGCCGCCCATCGAGAAGAACCCGTGGATGAGCGACTCCTCGCAGCGCCTCGTCACCACGGCACCCGCCTCCGCGAGCGCGTCCGCGTAGGCCTCCCCTTCGTCGCGCAGGGGATCGAAGCCGGCGGTCACGACGTGCGCCGGGGGCAGGCCGGTGAGGTCGGTCGCGAAGAGCGGCGAGGCGAGGGGATCCCGGAGCTCGCGCTCGGGCGTCCGCAGGTACGCCTTGACGAACCAATCGAGCAACGCCTCGTCGAGCAAGAATCCCTGCGAGAAGCGGCGGTGTGAGGCCTCGGAGCGGGTGAGGTCCGTCGCCGGGTAGATCAACACCTGCAGGCACGGTCGATGGGCCGCGCCCCGCGTCTGCTGCGAGACCACCGCGGCGAGGTTGCCCCCCGCACTGTCGCCCGCGACCGCGATGCGACGGGCGTCGATGCCGAGCGCGTCCGCGTGCGCGGCCACCCACGCGAACGCCGCCAGCGCATCGTGAGGCGCGGCCGGAAACCGATGCTCGGGCGCGAGGCGGTAGTCCACCGAGACGAGCACACAGCCCGCACGCGCGGCCAGCGCCTGGCAGAGGCCGTCGTGCGACTCGAGGCCCCCGAGCACGAAGCCACCCCCATGGAAATACACACACGCCGCCGCCCCTGCGTCGACGCCCGTGGGACGGTAGACGCGCAGCGGAATGGGCCCCCCGGGCCCCTCTGCTCGGCGCTCCTCGACGCGCACACGAGGGTCCGGCGGGAAGTCGACGATCGGCCCTTGCACCGTGTAGTCGTGCCGCATCCGCCCGACGCCGAGCACCTCGGCCGGCAGCCGGGACTCGACCATCAAGCGGAGCAGCACCTGCACCTCGAGATCGAGGCTGTGGCCCCGGTCGGAGCGCGGCGCAGGTCCGACCAGCCGCCGCAGGACGGTCTCGGGCGCGGCCAGCGCGGTGCGAAGGGCCCGACGGGCGAGGCGGCGCGAGGAGGGCTCGGTCATGGGGCATCGTAGGGTCCCGGCGCCGCGGACCGGTAGCCCGAAATCCACCCCCACGAGCGCCGCGCAGCGGCGGGCCCTTTCCTCTATGCTCCCGCGGGCATGGGCCTCCGTGACCTCCTCCGTCCCCGCCACGACGGCGCGCTGCGCGCCCTCGCCTTCGGCATCCTCGACCGGCTGCGCGACGACGCCCCGGAGCTCACGCTCGACGTCGGTGACCGCCTCGATGGCCGGACTTGCCTGGTGACCGGTGCGAACCGGGGCCTCGGGCTCGCCATCGCCACCGAGCTCGCGCGTCGCGGCGGCCACGTCATCCTCGCGTGCCGGAGCGGCATCCCGGAGGTGCTCGACGTCGTGCGGCGACAGAGCGGCTCGTCGGGCACGGTCGAGGCGATGCATCTGGACCTCGGGGACCTCGACTCGGTCGAACGTTTCGTCGACGAGCTGGCCGAGGACGGAGCCTGCGTCGACGTCGTCGTGCTGAACGCCGGCGTGGTGCCGAAGGAAGCGCGGCGCACGAAGGACGGTTTCGACGAGAGCTTCCAGGTGAACTTCCTCGCGGACGCGCTGCTGGTCACCCGGATGCTCGAGCGCGGCGTCATCGCGAACACGGTGTTCGCGGCGCCGGGGTCCGAGCCCTTGGATCGCGACGACCTGCCCGACGAGCGGCGGGTGCCCCGCATCGTCGTGGTCTCCTCGGAGTCGCACCGCAGCGCGCGGCCCATCCCCTTCGGGCGCTTGGGCGTGTTCCATCGCTGGTCGATGCGGCAAGCCGTCGCGGAGTACGGGCTCTCCAAGCGCCTGATCGAGACGTGGTCGGCCGAGCTCGCGCGACGGCTGCGCCCCCACGGCGAGGTCGAGGTCGCGGTCCACACCGCCTGCCCTGGCGCCGTGAACACCGACATCGCGCGCGAGGCGCCGGCCTTCGTGAAGCCCGCGCTCGACGCCACCATGCGGGCGTTCTTCAAGCCCACCGAGGCGGGCGCGCGCCCCGTGCTGCACCTGGCGGCTTCCCGCGCGCTCGAGGGTCGAACCGGCCTCTACGTGCACGTCACCCGGACCAAGCCGCGCTGCCCGAAGGCCGACGACCCGGAGATCGGGCGGCGTCTCTGGGACGCGGCCGCGCGCCTGCTCGAAGGCGCGGGACACCCTCTGCTGTCGAGGAGCACGGAGCGATGAGCGAAGCGCAGGATCGCGCGATGGACGAGGACGCACGCGCCGAGGCGCGGGTGATCGATGGGACCTCCTGGGCCGAGTTCTGCGACGCCCTCAAGGGCGCCGGGCAGATCGTGCTCGCCCCCGACCAGCCGAGCGATCCGCTGACGCGCGCGGAGGGGTTCCGGTACCTCTCGAGGCTCACCCGCGCGGCGCTGCAGACGTTCGTCGAACACGCCGACCCGCACGCGCCCGTGCTGCAGCGCGTGGTGCACGAGACCGCGAAGATGGGCGCGGACAACCCCGACAACGTGTACCTCAACGCGGCCATCGACGGCCGGCTCCAGTACCGCATCGCGGGCCGCCGCGGCACGGTCCATTTCCTCTCGTTCGCCACGCAGATCGGCCATTACGGGCGCGGCAACGGCATGCCGCCGACCGGGCAGCTCGACACGAGCGAGCTCTCGGTGCGCGCGGACGGGACCTTCGAGGTGTGGCTCTCGCAGACACGACCCGACGGACTCTCCACGGGACAGAACTGGCTCTCGACGACGGCGGAGACCGGCACGCTGATCGTGCGCCAGACGCGGCTCGCGCCCGAGGAGACGATCGCGGAGCTCTCGATCGCGCTCGTCGACGGTCCGCGCGCGCCCGCCCCGCTGACCGCGCGACGCCTCGACGAGGGGCTCGCCTCGACCGGGGCGCTGGTGCAGGGCGCCGCGATGCTCTTCGCCGCGTGGACCCGGATGTTCCAGGCCCACACGAACGCCCTTCCGCGCTTCGATCAGGCGATGTCGAACCGCTTCGGCGGCCTCGCCGACATCGCGTACTACCATTCGTACTGGGCGCTCGGGCCCGACGAGGCGCTGGTCATCGACGCGACGCCGCCGCCCTGCGACCACTGGAACTTCCAGCTGAACAACCACTGGATGGAGTCGCTCGACTACCGGCACCACCGCATCCACGTGAACTCCCACGGCGCGCGGCTGCGCCCCGACGGAAGCGTCCGCATCGTGGTCGCGCACCGCGA
>CAIKNO010000014.1 GCA_903828805.1 uncultured Sandaracinus sp.
CCCCGCGCCCCTCGGCAGCGCGAGCGTCAGGACGGGACCGTCCTCGCCCGGGACGAAACGCTCGTCGCGCACCTCGGCGCCGACGTAGAGCCCCGCCGCGTCGTAGGCGAGCGCGACGCGCATGGAGGCGTCGGGGCCCGACCCGACCTCGAGGAAGCGCACGTCGCGCCACTCCCCGAGCGCGCCGTCGATCCTGAGGGTGCCGACCTCGGCCTCGCGGAGCGGCAGCGCGACCTGCGCGCGCGTGGCCGCCGTCGTGCCCAGCACCACCCCGAGCCCGAGCGCTCCGAGCGCCCACCCGACTCCGAGGGGCCGTCCCCCGACACGCATGCGCTGACCGACCTGGTCCCGGCGTTCCCGAAGCATCGTGTTCCGCAGCCTTTCACGAGGTCACGGGCAGCGGCACCCGGACCTTCTTCTTCTCGCCCGCGAGCGCCAGTTGCCCGCACGCCGCCGCGATGTCGTCGCCCTTGCGTCGCCTCACGAAGCTCGCGACGCCCTGCGCCCGCAGCGCGTCCTGGAACGCATCGACGACCTCCCACGAGGGCGCGCCCAGCGGGTTGTCGGCGACCGGGTTCATGGGGATGACGTTCACCTTCACGGGGATGCCGCGCATCAGCCGCGCGAGCGCCCGGGCGTCGGCGACCGTCGCGTTGAAGCCGTCGATCAGCGTGTACTCGATGGTGATGCGCCGGCGCTTCGGCAGGGGATAGCGCCGCAGCGACTCGACCAGCTCCGCGAGCGGATATTTCCGGTTGATCGGCATGATCTCGGAACGCTTCGAATCGTCCGGCGAATGCAAGGAGATCGCGAGCTGGACCTGACCTCCGAAGTCGCGCCCGAGCCGGTCGATCTCGGGCACGAGCCCGCTCGTGGACACCGTCACCCGGCGCTTGCTCAAGCCGAGCCCGTCCGGGTGCACCAGCAGCGTGAGCGCGCGCGCGACGGCGTCGTAGTTGTGCAGCGGCTCGCCCATTCCCATGAACACCACGTTCCGCACGCGCTCGTCCGTCGCGGCCAGCGTCGTGCGCCCGACCATGACCTGCCCGACGATCTCGGCCGCGCTCAGGTGCCGCTTGAAGCCCGCGATCCCCGACGCGCAGAACACGCACGCCATCGCGCATCCGACCTGGGACGAGATGCACTGCGTGACCCACGCGCGCGGCGCCTCGTCCGCCTCGCCTTCCGAGTCCTCGGGGGTGTCGCCCTCCCCGGGGGCCATGCTCTTCATCGGGATGAGGACGGCCTCGATGGTCCGCTGGTCACCGAGCCCGAGCAGCAGCTTGCGGGTGCCGTCCTCGCTCTGGTGGACGTACGAGGTCTCGAGGGGCGGCGCGAGGGCCTCCCCTTCGAGGCGCGCCCGCAGCGTGCGCGGGAGGTCCGTCATCGCTGCGGGATCGAAGACCCCCCGCTGATGCAACCACCGGAACACCTGGATGCCGCGGTAGCGCGGCTCGCCCCACGATCCGAGCGTCTCGGCCCACTCCTCGGGCGTCCTCTCGAGGGCGTGGTTCGGAGGCGCGAGGGTCGTGCTCGGAGAGGTCATGGCTACGGCCTTTGTGCGCCCCTCCAAGCGCGGGCGCAACGGGCCACCCGAAGCCCTGCCCCGGCGTCGTGCTACGACCTCGCCATGCTCGACTCCTCCAAGACGGCTCCTCTCCAGGCGTCCATCGAGGCCGCGTTCGCCGACCGCAGCCTCCTGCAGGATCCGTCGCACCGGCAGGCCGTGCTCGACACCCTCGCCGCGCTCGACGCCGGGCAGGTCCGCGTCGCGACGCCCGAGGCCGACGGGACGTGGACGGTCCACGCGTGGGTGAAGCAGGCGATCCTGCTGTACTTCGCCGTGCGGGGCATGGAGCGCATCGAGGTCGGCCCCTTCGAATTCCACGACAAGATCCCTCTCAAGCGGGGGCTGCCGGAGGCCGGGGTGCGCGTGGTGCCCCCGGGCGTCGCCCGCTACGGCTCCTTCCTCGAGCGCGGCGTGATCCTGATGCCCGGCTACGTGAACCTCGGCGCGTGGGTCGGCGAGGGCACGATGGTGGACACGTGGGCCACGGTCGGGTCGTGCGCGCAGATCGGACGCGACGTGCATCTCAGCGGCGGGGTGGGCATCGGGGGCGTGCTCGAGCCGCCGACGGCCCGTCCGGTGATCATCGAGGACGGCTGCTTCATCGGCTCCCGCGCCATCGTCGTCGAGGGCGTGCACGTCGGGCGGGAGGCCGTGCTCGGCGCCAACGTCGTGCTGACCAGCTCGACGCCGATCGTCGACGTCACCGGCGAGGTCCCGGTCGAGCACCGCGGTCGGGTCCCGGCCCGCAGCGTCGTCATCCCGGGGTCGCGGCCCAAGCGTTTCCCGGCCGGCGAGTTCCACGTCCCGTGCGCGTTGATCATCGGGCAGCGCCACGCAGGCACGGACCGCAAGACGAGCCTGAACACCGCCCTGCGCGACTTCGCCGTCAGCGTCTGAACGGCCCCGAGCGCCGAGGACACCACCGGCTCGGACGGACCGCGCCGCGTCAGGGTCGCAAGCGCGCCCACGAGGCCAGGTAGTTCTCGCCGAGCACCCGCCGGATGCGCGCTTCCGTCCACCCGCGCTCGAGCATGTACGCGACCAGACGATAGAACCCGAGCGCGCCGTCCCGGAGATCGGGCGTCGGGACGATGGCCCCGTCGTAGTCGCTCCCGAGCGCGGCGGCCTCTTCGCCCCCCGCCCGGATCACGGCCTCGAGGTGATCGACGACCGCGCGCCCGTCGCGAACCGCCTGCCCGAGGAAGCCCGCCTGGAAGATCACCCCGACCACGCCGCCGGTGTCGGCGACCGCCCGGATCTGGGCATCGTCGAGGTTCCTCCACATCGGGTACACGGCGCTCGCCCCGGTGTGCGTGACGATCAGCGGCAGCGTCCGATCGTGCGCGTCGGCCGCCTGGTGGAACGTGTCGGGCGAGGCGTGCGCGAGGTCGACGAACACACGCGCCGCATCGAGCGCCTCGACCATCACGCGTCCGTCCCGCGTGAGACCGCCATCGGAGCGAAGCCGGATCGGACTCGACGTGTCGCCGTACGCGGAGTTCGTCAGGTGCACGAGGGTGACCCGGGTCAGGGTCCCGCCGCCGACGGTGGCGACGCGGTCCTCCGCGCCTTCGAGCGCGTTGCCCCCCTGCACGGCCAGCTGCGCAGCGTGCAGGCCACGGGCCCGCGCGTCCCGGTACTCGGTCGCCGTGCGAACCACCTCGACACGACCGCTCGCCTCGAGCGTCGAGCGCAAGGCGCGCAGGTTGCGGTCGAGCACCGCGGGCCGCTGCCACGCCGGACGGGCGACGTTCGTGGCGATCGACCAGTGCGCCCCGGTCAGGCCGCCCTCGAGCGCGCGGGGGACGTCGAGGTGACCGAAGAGCACCCCGGAGGGAAATCCCGCGTGGCGGCGGAGCAGGTCGTACCCCCACAAGCGGGTCGGGATGAAGGACTCGACGTGGAGGTCGACGACCTCCGCGTCGAGGGTCAACGCCACCGCCTCCACCGGCACCCCGGCGCGCCGGGCCAGCGCCTCGGCATCGAGCCCGGACACGGCGGAGGGGAGCTCGTTCACCGCGACAACCCGAACTGCATCCGGTGCCCCGGCAGCTCGGCCATGTCGGCGACGAAGCGCTGCCCCTCGATGCGGCCGGGCCAGAAGTCCCACCGCGTCTCGGTACCGCTCATCGCCATCGCGCGGCCGTGCTCGGTCTCGCGCTCGACGCCGAGGGCGAGATCGCGCGGCTGAAAGGGGGCCGGCACCGCGAGCGAAGGCGTCGAGATGCGGAACTGCGTTCCTTCCGCGGCCACCAGGGGCGGCTCGGCCTCGAGCATGGGACCCATCGCGCGCTCGTTGTCGGCGTCGTCCCAGATGTTCCGCGCGGGCGCGCCATGCCGGAAGACGATCTCCGTGTCCTCGGTGAGGGCGCCCGGCGGGATCTCGAGGCGTCCCCCGTTCGAGAGCTCGAGGGAGCCGCCCGCTCGACCGACCCGCGCGCGCACTTCCTCGCCGCCCCGCGCCTCGACGGGCCCGGCGGGCCGCGGGGCCGCGACCGCGACCGGCGCCGTCTGCACGGGCACAGCTGGAGCCCCTCCGCACGCCGCAAGCCCCAGCGCGACGCCCAGGCACCCGATCATCCGCACGCTCATGTGCATCCTCCTGCCACCGCGCCAGAGGATACCTGGGCACCGCCGCGGACGACAGCACCCCTCACCGGGTCGGGCCGAAGGTGCGCGCCCTTCGAGTGGCACCCACCCGACCCCGACCGCGCGGCGGACGAGGATCGGCGGCTTCGAACGCTCGCTTCGCCTTCCCGGAGCGCCCCGACCGGGGTCCGCGCGCGAACGCAGAAACCTTCCGGGAAGGGTCGGACCCTTGGACGGTGGTTCTAGAATCGCCCGGGAAGGGTCGGACCCTTGGTCCATCGTTTTCAAAACCCTCCGGGAAGGGTCGGACCCTTGGTCCATCGTTTTCAAAACCCTCCGGGAAGGGTCGGACCCTTGGACGATCGTCTCTGAAACGATCTCGGGGCCGAGACTCGGTCCGCCGGACGGGGGGTCTTGCGACAGGCACGCGACGCGTACCTCGGCCGCCGGGACGCCCGCGGACCGAGGTGGCGTTCTCCCTGCGCGCCGCAGGGTCGCGTTGACCTGCCCCGCCGCCCCTTGTCAGAGTGCGTCCCACGTCGGGCGCGGCGGGGGACGAGCCACGGTTCTCGGCGCGCCGGCAGCGGAGTTTCATCGATGCTCGGATGGCTGTCCCGCCCCCTCACGACCTGCGCCCTGCTCGTCCCGCTCGCCGCCGCCGGATGCGGCCGACGGGCGACGGGGCTCGACGAACCGCCCGCGCCGCCGGCCCCGGATTCACAGCCGGCCGCCGAGGAGCCCCGCACCGTCCTACCAAGCCCGTCCCCGCGAAGCGCCCAGGGCGGCATCCCCGCCCCGGGGGCCCATTGCAGCGGACGGCAGGACTGTCCGAGCGATCAGGTCTGCGTCGCGAGCGCATGCCGCGCCCGGGAGACGAGCGTCGCGGGCGAGCTGCTCGCGGTCGCCGCGCGCGGCCAGGCCGAGGCCGGCGACTGGGACGCCGCGTTGCGCACCTACGATCAGTCCATCGAGCGCTTCGACGCCGCGCGCGCGCCCGTGCCGCCGGCGGTCCTCTGCGGCGCGGCGGCGCTGGCGCTGCGCACCGCCCGGGACCCCGAGG
>CAIKNO010000015.1 GCA_903828805.1 uncultured Sandaracinus sp.
CTGGCCCGGCGAGACATCGTCCTCTCGTACATCGGCGCCCTCGTCGAGACCCACGGCGCCGACCGGGTGCTCAGCTTCGAGTGACGCTCGAAGTCGCGTGCTCCTCGGCTTCGAGGGACACGCGGCTTCGAAGGACGGTCGGTGCCTCGGTCGAGAAGCCTGCCCCGCTCACCACGACCGCGATGATGCCGACGCGGCGCCCTCAGGGCGCCAGCGCCGGAGCGCCGGTCGGTGCCGGCGTGGGCTCCGCGCGTTCGAGACGGCTGGTCCCCGCGCGGCTCACCCACGTCTGTGTGGACTCGACCGTCGCGTCGTAGGGGAGCGTCACGTCCATCACGCGATGGAAGGTCGCCTCCGCACGCTCGGGCGTCAGGTCGAGCACGTAGAAGCCCCGGTTCACGAGGTCGACGAACTTCACGTAGGGCGCGTCGCGCATCACCGTGCGCCGGAGCGCCGCCTCGAGGGTGCCTTCGGGAAAGCCCGGCGAGGTGATCCCCGGCGCGACGAACTCGACCGCCGCAGGCGCACCCCCGGCCCCCTCGCTCGGCACCTCCATGGCCCAGCTCGTGTGGATGTCGCCGGTCAAGACGACCACGTCTTGAACCCTGGCCCCCGCCGGCCCCCCGGTGCGGAGCGCCTCGAGCACGCGGCTGCGCTGCGCGGGGTAACCGTCCCACTGATCGACGTTCGAGATCTGCGGGAGCGGAGCGAACATCACCTGGTTGCCGAGCAGCTTCCACTGGGAGCCCGTGGCCCTGAGGCGCTCGAGCACGAACGCCTCCTGGTCGGCCGACAGGAGCGTCCGGGTCGCGGGATCGCCGACCCCCTGCTCGCTTCGCCCCTCGATCCGGGTGTCGAGCAGCACGAGCTCGGCGAGGCGACCGAAGCGGAGCGAGCGCCAGATCCGAGCGGGGTCGACGCTCCGCAGCGGCATCCACTCGTCGTACGCCTGCTGCGCCGCCGCCTTGCGCGCCGCGAAGGCGCCCTCGGTCGCGGGATCGTGGTTGCCCGCGCCGTCCCGCCACGCGTTGTCGGCGGTCTCGTGGTCGTCCCACACCGTGACCCACGGGTACTGCCGGTGGACCTCGCGCAGATCCGGGTCCTGCCGGTACCACGCGTACCGACGCCGGTAGTCTTCGAGTGTGATGATCTCGTGGGGAGGATCGTACGCGCGGACGTCGCCGTACTCACCCGTGGCGTACTCGTAGATGACGTCGCCGAGGTGCACCACGAGGTCGAGGTCGGCGCGCTGCGCCAGGTCGCGGTAGGCGTGAAAGTAGCCGTGCGCGCCGCTCGCGCAGGCGCACACCGCGAGGCGCATGCGCGCGACCGCGGCGTCCTCCGCCGGGGCCGTGCGGGTGCGCCCGACAGGCGACACCGCGGCACCGAGGACGAACCGGTAGTAGTACGTCGTGGCGGGCTCCAGCCCCGTGGCGTCGACCTTCACCGTGCCGTCCCGAGAGGCGTCGGTCGTCGCTTCCCCGGAGGTGACGAGGCTTGCGAAGGTGGCGTCCCCCGACACCTCCCAGCGCACGGTGGCGGACACGTCCGCTCCGAGCGTGACGCGCGTCCAGAGGATGACCGCCGAGGGCAGCGGGTCCCCGCTCGCCACGCCGTGCTGGAAGGGCCCGGTCGGCGCGGGCCCAGCATCCCGCGACGTCGGCGGGCGCTCCGCATCCTGCGGCGTCGAGGCGTCCCCAGACCCGGCATCGCTCGGCACGGTCGGCGCGGGATCGCAACCGACGAGCACCATCCCCCCGAGGACACCTGCACCGCGCAACACCCCACGCCTCGACACCTTGTGGCTCATTTCACACCTCCGACACGAACGAGACATGACACACCACGGGCCACGCTCCGGTGTCGAACCGGTGTCGATGCGCCCTCGGTCGCCCGCGCGCGCGGCCCGGCGGAGCATGACCGTCGATATCGCCGGGATCGAGGATGGGCGCGCCCTCGGCGTTCGTGTCAGGCTCCGGACCGCATGGCGAGTGAATCGACGACCCGAGGCCGCACCCAGCCGAAGCGAACGTCGCCCGACTCGAAGGCGAGTCGCGGCAAGCAAGCGCAGCCCAAGGCGTCGGCTAGCGCTTCGAAGCGGGCGGTGAAGGCGGCCGCGGCCGCCGCGCGCAGCCCGGACCGCAAGTCCCATCCGCCCACGAAGGTCGCGCCCGCCAAGGCGAAGGCGGCCTCGCTCGGCTTGAAGGACGCGCCTGCGAAGGCGCCGGCCCCCGAGAGCGGCCCGAATCGGCTCGTCCCGATCGAGGCGCTGCCCAGCCGTCACGAGCGGGTCCTCGCCGAGAGCCTCGGCCATCAGATCGACGACGTCTGCTCGGCGTGGGCCGCGATCATCGCCGAGCGGATGGCCGCCGATCAGGTCTTCGCCGAGACGTTCGAGCTCTATCAGAACCGCCCGCGCGACCTGCGCGGTCTGTTCCTGTGGGACGCGCTCCACGCGGCCGAGGCCCACGTGAACCTGCTGAACACGGTCATCGCGCGGCATCTGTCGGGGAACCGCGCCGACCCCTTCGCCATCCTCGGCGAGCTGCGCCACGAGCAGCGGCGCTCGGCCGCCGTGTACGGGGTCAACGCGTTCCTCGCCGTGCTCAATCAGATGAGCCCCAACAAGCCGAAGTGGCTGAGCACCACCGATCTCGACCCCCGGATGGCGGTGCTCGCGATGGCCCACCAGACCCTCGAGTACGCGCTCGAGGCCGCACGCGTCGAGGCGCCCGCGGACCTCACCGAGGAGATCCTCCGCGCGGCGCAGGACGAGTCGGTGTGGTCGGGCGCGCGGGACGCGGGCGACCGGACCCTCGCCGCGTGCGCGGCCGCGGCGTCCTTCTTCCGTGCCCTCGGAATCCAGGACCTCGCGTCGGTGAACGAGGTCGCGAGTCTCTACGAGACCCGCGTGCGCTCGCGCGCCAGCTGACCGCGGAGCGGTGTCCGCCCCATGCGCCGGGTCATCACCCTCGGTCACGACGACGCCCAGGCGGCGGTGCACGCGATGCGCGATGCGCTCCTGTCCGAAGGGCGGCATGCCGTCGTGGCCGTCGCCGACGTGCACGGCGAGCTCCTCTCGCTGCTGCGCCTCGACGGCGCGCCCGCATCGTCGGCCCGCATCGCGATGCACAAGGCGTGGACCGCCGCGAACCAGCGCGTGCCGACCCGCGCGATAGGCGCCCGCTTGAAGCGCACCGACGAGGCGTTCGACATCGCGTACTACGGCGACGTCCGCGCCTGCGGCTGGGCGGGCGGGCTGCCCGTCCTCGCCGATGGCGTCGTGGTCGGCGCGGTCGCCGTGAGCGGCCTGCCCGAGGACGAGGACGAGCGCATCGCGCGCATCGGCCTCGCGGCCATCCCCGGCGCCGACCTCTAACGCGCCAGACCGTCTGCAAGCGTCGCGAAGGCCCCGTCGCTCGAGCGAGGGCCGAGCCCCACCCCGCAAGCCAGGGGCGCGTCGACTCGAGGCACGATGCGGCGGGGTCGCGGAGACGAGACTGGCGCGGGCTGGGCCCGTGAAGACCCGGCCCGGCTGCGCCCGGCCCCGCCGCTCTTCAGTCCGCGCGGTACATGGTCACGACGCACGCCCCGCCGAGACCGAGGTTGTGCTGCAGCGCGACCCTGGCCCCCTGCACCTGCCGCTGTTCCGCCTGCCCGCGCAGCTGCCAGACGAGCTCCGTGCATTGCGCAAGCCCCGTCGCGCCGAGCGGGTGCCCCTTGCTCAGCAGGCCGCCCGAGGGGTTCGTCACGAAGCGCCCCCCGAAGGTGTTGTCGCCGTCCCAGATGAACTTCTCGGCCCCGCCCTCCGGGCACAGGCCGAGCGCCTCGTAGGTGAGCAGTTCGTTCGCGGTGAAGCAGTCGTGCAGCTCCACGACCTGCACGTCCGAAGGACCGAGGCCCGCCTTCTCGTAGACCTGATTCGCGCAGGCCTTGGCCATGTCGTAGCCGATCATCTTGATCATCGACTTCTCGTCGAAGGTCGACGGGTAGTCGGTCGTCATCGCCTGCGCCGCGATCCACACCGGGTTCGAGATCCCGTGCTTCTTCGCGAAGTCGTCGCTGCAGAGCAGCGCCGCGGCGGCGCCGCACGTCGGAGGACAGCACTGATAGCGCGTGAGCGGATCGAACACCTCGGGCGAGGCGAGGATCTCCTCGACCGTGTACG
This sequence comes from uncultured Sandaracinus sp., assembly GCA_903828805.1. Taxonomy (GTDB): domain Bacteria; phylum Myxococcota_A; class Polyangia; order Polyangiales; family Sandaracinaceae; genus Sandaracinus. The sequence goes on from CAIKNO010000015.1 coordinate 4,169, forward strand.
TCTCCTGGAACAGCGCGTACGGGTTCTTGCTCGCGTGCCGACGCGCCTTCTCGGCGATCTTCGCGAAGGTCTCTCGCTTCGTGCCGTGCTTGAATCGGTACTCCCGCCCGGCCCCGCCGAACATCTGCGCCGCCCCCGGCGCGGCGTTCACGCCCTGCACGTCGTTCATCACGTTCGCGTGGCGGTCGAGCGGGTTGGTCCGGTCGTTCCACTTCGCTTGCAGCGCGCCCTTCTCCATCTGCTCGAAGCCGACGGCGAGCACGCACTCGGCCAGGCCCCCCTCGACGGCCTGCCGCGCGAGCATCAGCGCCGAGGAGCCCGTCGAGCAGTTGTTGTTGACGTTGAAGACCGGGATCCCCGACAGGCCCACCGCGTAGACGGCCCGCTGACCGCACGTCGAGTCGCCGTACACGTAGCCCGCGTACGCCTGCTCGACCGCGCTCCACGGCACGCCCGCGTCCTTCATCGCGGTGCGGATCGCGCCGGCCGCCATCACGTTGTACTCGTCGCTCGCGCCGGGCTTCTGGAACTTCACCATGCCCACGCCGATCACGTTCACCTTGCGACCCATGTGCGCTCCTCCGTTCGAGTTCGGTTCCGGGCTCAGCCCTGCTTGATCAGCGCCTCGAGGCGACGCGCGGTCGCGACGTCCCCGTCGATCCGCAGCCGCCCGTGCTGGTAGAGCGATGCGAAGGTGGAGGCCCCGCGCGACAGCGCCGCGAGATCCTCGTCGGTGACCGTGACGATGGCCCCGGGCGTCGGCTCCGCGCCCTGCCGCACGGCCCCGGCGCCGAGGTCGACGGTCCACACCGCCGAGGGCTCCTTCACGCGAAGTTCGAGCGTGCCCGCAGCCCGCCCCTCGGCGGAAGCGAGCCCCTCACCGAGCCGCGCCACGATCCCGGGCGCGTGCGCGGCGGTGGTCACGTCGGACGCCTGCGCGGCGGCCACCGACGCGGCGGGCGCCGAGGCCCCCCCGGCGCCGGCCCGCGCACGCATGGCCGCCATCACGTCCTCGGGATCGACCTTCGAGAGCACCGGCGCGAGCTTCTGGCTCGCCATGACGTTGCCGGTGATCTTCAGCTTGCCGGTGGTGAAGAGCTTCATGGCGTCGGACTTGCCGCTCACCATGTTCATGAAGTCCGCGTCGCTCAGCTCGAGGGTGCACTCCGAAGGGATGGACTCCCCTTCGAGCACCGCGCCGGCGCCGTTCTTCAGGTCGAGGGTCCACACGCTGTCGGGCCCCTTGAGCTTGAACGCGAACACCGTCTTGGCCGCCGCGACGGCCTCGGCGCCCGAGCGCGCCACGAAGCGCGCGATGCCCGCGAACACGTCGGCGCTGATCGGCGCGGCCTCCTTCGAGGGCGCAGCCTCCTTCGACGGCGCGGCCTCCTTCGACGGCGCAGCCCCCGCCGCCGAGGCACCCGACGCCGCGCCCCCCGCGCGCGCGCGCGCGGCCGAGAGCACGTCGCCGGGATCGACCTTCGAGAGCACCGGCGCGAGCTTCTGGCTCGCCATGACGTTGCCGGTGATCTTCAGCTTGCCGGTGGTGAAGAGCTTCATGGGATCGGACTTGCCGCTCACCATGTCCATGAAGTCCGCGTCGGCGATCTCGAAGGTGCACTCCGGCGCCACGGTCTCGCCCGCCCCGACGCTGCCCGTCCCGTTCTTGAGGTCGAGCGTCCACGCGCTCGCGGGCGACTTCAGCTTGAACGCGAAGACCGTCTTGGCCTGCGCGACCGCGTCCGCTCCGCTCCGGGCGAGGAAGGCCGCGATGCCCGCGAAGACGTCCGCCGAGGTCGGCACGACGGCCCCTTCCTTCGCGCCAGCCTGGGCCGACGACGACGGCGCGGTCTTCGACGTCGGAGCCGCGGCCGCCTTGGGCTGCGGCAGCTCGGCGAAGAGCTCGATCGCCGCGTGCGAGATCACGACCTTGTCGCGCTCCTTCACCTTCACGCGGAACACGATGCGCGTCTCGCTCTCCTTCCACATCTCGGTGACGACCGTCTCGCCGGGGAGGACCGGATCGGCGAAGCGCACCTTGATGCTGCGGAAGAAGCGGGGGTCGCCGTTCTTCGCGAAGGTCTTGAGCACGTGCCGCGCGGCGTAGCCGAAGGTGCAGAGCCCGTGCAGGATCGGCCGCTCGAAGCCGAACGCCTTCGCGAACCCGGGGTCCGCGTGCAGCGGGTTCCAGTCCCCGCTGAGCCGGTAGAGCAGCGCCTGGTTGGCATCGATGGTCTGCTCGACGGTCGCGTCGGGCGCCCGGTCGGGCGGCACGTTCACCTCGACGGAGGGCCCGCGATCGCCGCCCCATCCGCCCGCGCCGCGAACGAAGGTGGTCACCTCGTTCTTCACCAGCACGTCGCCAGCCTCGTCGAGGGTGTCGATCGCCGTCACGACGACCGCGCCGCCCTTCTTGCCGCCGTCGCTGCCCTTGTCCCAGATGTCTTTGATGCGCGCGCGGTGCGTCAGCTTCTGACGCGGCGGCAGCGGCCGGACGAGCTCGAGGTACTGCTCGCCGTGCAGGATCTTGTCGAGGCCGTAGCGCATCCCCGGCGCCGTCTTGCCCTCCTTGCCCATCGTCAGGATGCAGTTGATGGCGGGGATGACCCCGTACGTCGGCAGGGCCTTGAAGCCCTCCCCGTGCAGCTCGTAGACGAGCTGCAGATCGCGGTCGTCGTTCGGGTCGGACGCGGCGCCGACGCCGAGCGCGTAGAGCGAGAGGTCGCGCTCGTCGTAGCTCGAGCGCATCTCGGGGAACTCGTAGCCGAGCGCCTCGTCGACATCGATGTACTGGTTGCCCCCGCGGCTCGGCCCCGCCTCGACGTTCTTCATGATCGGGTCGAGCGACGCGGCGATGTGCGGCGGATGCGTCGCGTCCAAATCGAACGACGAGATCTCCTTCATCGCGTCGTGCACGTCCTCGGCGCGCACCGGGCGACCGAGCCGGAACGTGCGCCCCTTGGTGCGCTCCCACCGAAGCTTCCCGTAGAAGCCGCCCCCGACCTCGTAGAGCCCGCCGGTGTCCTCGTGCGATTCGTGGGCGAGCTCGACCAGGAGCGCCGTCACGTACTCGGGCTTCAGCGCATCGAGCAGGTTCTGCGGGAGCACCGTCTCGGTCATCCGCGAGCCGGCGACCGGCGCGATGGTGTTGACCAGGACGTTGTTCTTGCGGCCCTCGATGGCGAGGGTGTTCGCGAGGCCGAC
>CAIKNO010000016.1 GCA_903828805.1 uncultured Sandaracinus sp.
CCTCGGTGGCGCGGAGGATCGCCGCGGAGCTGCCCGGCGGCTTCTACGCGAACCAGTACGAGAACGCCGACAACCCGAAGGGCCACTACGCCTCGACGGGCGCCGAGCTGTGGGCGCAGGCCGGCGAGCAGGTCGACGTGCTGGTCGCGGGCATCGGGACCGGTGGCTCGATCCGGGGGGCCGGGCGCTACCTCAAGGAGCGCAAGCCCTCGCTCCGGCTCGTCGGGGTCGATCCCGTCGGTGCGCTATACCGCGACTCGGTGAAGAGCGGCGGTGCGCCGCGCGCACCCCACGGCAACGCGCCACACGTTGGAGAGCCGACGGCAGGCAGCGCGCTGGTGGACGAGGTGGTGCGCATCGACGAAGCGGCCTGCTTTCTGACGGCACGCGACCTCGTCCGGCAAGAGGGCCTCTTCGTCGGGGGCTCGTCCGGGGCCGCGGTCGCCGGTGCGCTCTCGTATGCCCGACGGACGCAGCGCGAGGAACGCATCGTGGTGCTGCTGCCCGACAGCGCCGCGCGCTACCTGACGACGATCTTCAACGACGACTGGATGCGGGAGAACGGGTTCCTCGGGGATTCCGCGCTCGGCTCGGTGCGCGATCTGTTGCGGCACAAGAGCCACGAGATCATCACGGCGTCCCCCTACGACCGGGTGCGCGACGTGGTGACCCGGATGAAGGCGCATGGGATCTCCCAGCTGCCGGTGGTCGACGGGACCCGGCTGCTCGGCGCCGTCACCGAGGTCGATCTGCTGCGCCACCTCGTCAACGGCGAGCAGTCCCTGGACAGCGCCGTCGGCCCGCTCGCCGAGAACGACTTCGCGACGGTGTCGCCGCACACGAGCATCGAGAGCCTCCAGGGACGCCTGAACGACGCGCGGATGGCGATCGTCACCGAGGGCGATGCGATCGTCGGCGTGGTCACGAAGATCGATCTCATCGACCACCTCGCCCGCCGCGCCACCTGACCCGGCGCGGCGTCAGGGCATCCGCGCCGGTCGACGTCGCAGCTGGGTGCAGGCCACGAGCCGACCGAGCCCCCGTTCGAACACGTCCTCGTCGACGAGCCACGAGAGCACGATCCCCCCGTGGCTCGTCGGAAGGTCCCACGCGCTCGCCGGCGCGATGAGCACCCCCTCGTCCTCGAGCAGCGCCAGGGGCCACCCGCGCGCATCGGCCGAGGGAGGCATGCGCAAGCAGACGTGCCATCCAGCCGCGGGGAGGAAGGTCGAGGATCCGGGCATCCAGGGCGTCTCGCGGAGCCGCGCGAGGTTTCGAGCGCGCCGCGCGCGGAAGGTCGCTGCGACCTCGTCCGCGGCGGCCAGCGCGGCCGGCACACCCGCCCACACCGCGGCGTCGAGCGGGTCGAGGGTCCGGGCGACGGCCCGCAGCGACCGGACCGACGCGCCCACGACCTCCGGGCGACCGATCACCGCGATCCAGGCGCAGGGCGCCTCCGGCGAGGGAAGGCCGCCCAGGATGAAGACGGGCGCCTCCGGCGCCGATGACGGAGCCCAGGTCGGCCAGCCCTCGGCCTCGAGAGACCACGCGTGCGTCGCGTCCACGAGGAGCGGGACCCCGCACGCGCCGAGCGCTTCGAGGTCGTCGGCGGTCGGCATCGCGCCGCTCGTCTGCGCCGGGGCCCCCACGACGAGGAGGCGTGTGTGCGCATCGATCCCCTCGTACAGAGCCACCGGGTCGAAGGGGACGTGGTCGTCGTCGAACCGTCCGCCCGGGCGCACCACCCGCACGCCGTGCGTGCGCGCCAGCGCTTCGAGCCCCGGACGCGTGCCGAGCGGTGCGAGCAGGGCGTCGCCGGGTTCAGAGAGCGCGGCCAGGACGAGCGCGAAGGCC
>CAIKNO010000017.1 GCA_903828805.1 uncultured Sandaracinus sp.
CTCGGCCTCCGTGAAGGCCTCGACGTCGAGCGGCGGACACACCGCCGCGCAGTCCGGATCGCAGCAGTCGGCCCGGCCATCGCCCTCGTCGTCGACGCCGTTGCCGCAAACCTCCACGGCGGGCACGCAGACGGGCGCCGCGAAGCAGTCCGGATCGGCGCAGTCGAAGCGGCCGTCCCGGTCCTCGTCGCCGGGCCGGTCGCAGAGTTCGACGGGCGGGGCGGCGTCGGGGGCGGGTGGGGCGGCGTCTCTGGCGGCGTCGATGAGGGGCGCGGCAGCGTCGGTGACGGTCAGCGCGGCGTCGGCGGGCCGTGCGTCGGGGGCGTTCGCGTCGTTTGCGCCCGTGTCTGGTGGCTGGGCGTCGTTCTGGGCGGGGGTCGTCGCGGCGTCGGCGGTCGAGTTGGCGTCCGGGATGGGCGTCGCGGCGTCGCGGGTGTCGGCGTCGCAGGCGGCGAGCGCGAGGGCGGCGGACAGGGCGACACGACGAAGACACGGGCGTGACATGCCGCGAGCGTGCCGGCCCGCGAGACGCCCGTCAATCGGCGTCGGTTCGCTCCGGCGGCATTGCGTTCTCGATCGCTCGCCGCAGCGTCTCCGCCGACCACGGCTTGCGGATGACGTCGCTCACCTTGGCCTCCTCCCGCGCGCGGCGGATGGCGTCGTCGTCCGCCTGCCCGGTGAGCAGGATCCGTCCGATGTTCGGAAACCGGACGCGGACCTCGGCGAGGAACTCGTCGCCGCGCTGGCCCGGCATGAGCCAGTCGGAGACGATCACGACGACGACGACGCCGCTCGCGTCCAACTCCGCCAGGACCTCCCACGCTTCGGCGGCGTCCTCCGCGGTCTCGTAGCGAAAGCGACGCCCATAGAACGAGCGGAGCTGCTCCCGAAGACTGTCGAGAATGGTCTTTTCGTCGTCCACCGCCAGGATGGCCGCGGTCACGTTCGCGCCTCCCCTTCGTCTGCCTGGGCAGGCTGTCCGGGCAGGCGCACGCTGAAACACGTGCGCCCGGGCTGGCTCTCCACCGAGATGCGGCCGCCATGCCTCACCACGATGTCCCTGGAGATCGAGAGACCGAGGCCGCTGCCCTCTCCGGGCCCCTTGGTCGTGAAGAAAGGCTCGAAGATCCGCCCCTGGTAATCGGCCGGGATCCCCGGACCACTGTCCGTGATCGCGACGAGCACGCCCGCGGCGTCGCGGCGGACCGACACCTCCAGGCGTCCCTGGCTCTTCATCGCCTGGAGGGCATTGTGGACCAGGTTCGCCCACACCTGATTGAGCTCGTCGTGGTGTCCATGAACCATGCCGGGGTCCTCATAGGCGCGCACGACGTCGACGCTGCGTTTGATCTGGCTCTGGTACAGCACGAGAACACTGTCCAGGTTCTCGCTGAGGGACGCCTGGGTGCGCGTGCCGTCGACCTCGCCGGGGTGTGCGTGTTTCCGGAGCGCGAAGACGATCTTCGACGCGCGCTCGGCCGCGGTGCGGATGTTCTGCGCGTTCCGGCGCAGCCCCGTGATGGCATGGGCCGCACGAAAGAGCTCGTCGCGCTGCGCCGAACGGAGCAACCCCTGGACCTGCGTGAGCTCGCCGGCACCGCCCACGAGGCCGACCTCCGTGAGCAGACTCGCCAGCTCTTCGCTGTCGACGACGCCCGCCGCCTCGAGCTCCTCGATGACTCGGCGGCGCGCGGCGCGCTCCTCCCGCGAGGTGAGGGGCGCAGCGTTGGCCCCGGCGCGACGCACCAGGTCCAGCCACTCCGCGCGCAGAAGGGGCGGGGCTTCGGCCACGGCGTCGATGACCGAGCCGATCGAAGTGTCGGTGGTCACCACCAGGTTGTCGACCGAGGCCCGAATGGCCCCCAGGGGTGTGTTGAGCTCGTGCGCCACGCTCGCGACCAACTGGCCGACCGCGGCCATCTTCTCGGACTGGACGAGGTGCGCATGTGTTCGCTCGAGCGTCTCCATCGTCGAAACGAGCTGGTCGTTCTTGCGACTCAGCTCCACATTGGTCGAGCGCAGGTCCGCGGTCCTCTGATCGACGAGCAACTGAAGGCGCTGCCGGTCCTCGTCGGCCCGGGCCTTCTCCTGTTCCACGCGGATCGCGAGCTCCTCGACCATGTTGTTGACGAGGTACGCGAGCACGTCCATCGGTCCGCCGTCGAGCTCCCGGTCGATCCGGTGGCCGAAATCGCCGGCGGCGATCTTCACCAGGCCGTCCACGAGCGAGGCGACCGCGCTCTCCACGTTCGCTTCTCTCTTTCGCTGCTCCCGCAGGAGGGCAATCACGACCTCGGCGACCGGGTCGAGGACCGGCGGCGCCGCGGGGCGCTCGCCACCGACGAGCTTCGCCAGCGCAACCGCCAGCGCCTCGGGCAGGCCGAGGTCGGCCGCGAGCGACTCCAGCTCGGTCTTGTTCATTTCACAGGCCGACGGGTGACGAAGGCGCGCGGGGACCCGAACGGCGCCCTCACGCGCGGGTCCCGGATGCGTTGACCTCGCGCGCCCAGGCGATCGCACTCTGGCCGTCGGCGAACGTCTTCACGGGAACGCGGGTGCGACTAATGCCGAGAAAAAAGGAGATCATCGCGCGACTCAGCAGCGTGCCGCCCACGAGCGCGCTCCCGCGAATCAGCGCGACGTCCAGATCCGTGCCATAGACGCGCCGAGCGGCCGCGTCCTGCGAGACCATGCGATCGATGAACACGACGACGACCCCCGGGGCGCCGGCCGTCCGGAAGTACTCGTTCTGAAACCGCTGATTGGCCGTGGCCGAGTCGAAGTCGTCGCGGGAGCCTTCGTGTGGGACCGCGGCGAGGATCCGCGGCTCGACCATGTAGTAGGCGGGTATCCGCTGGACAAGCCCACCTGTCCCGCGGACCCGAACTGCGCGATCCTCCCGGGCATGATCCACGCGAAATCAGTCCGCGGCGCGCTGCTCTTCCGGTTTGCACGGGAGGTGGGGGAAGTCCGTGGGGACGTCGAGGGGCCCGTACTCTTCGGCGAGCTGGGCGAGGTTGAGAAGCTTGCGCGTCTCGGCCCAGTAGGCCGGGGCGAGGGCGAGCCACGGGGCACCCTTCCAGTGCGGGAAGACGCGGATGATGTCGCGCAGGTAGAGTTCGGGATCGAGCCCATGCAACTTGGCGGAGGCGACGAGCGTCATGATGGCGGCCGCGCTCTCGGCGTGACCGTCACTGCCGCAGAACAACCAGGCATTGCGCCCGACCGCGATGACGCGGAGCGCGCGTTCGGAGTGATTGTTCGTCATCTGGAGGCGGCCGTCGTCGAGGAAACGCATGAGGGCGGCCCGGTTGCGGAGGGCGTAACCGAGCGCGGAGCGCAGCTCGCCCCGTTGGTGCTCGACCTTCGTGAACTCGGCGGCGGCCCACTCCATGAAGGCCGTGACGTGGGGTTTCAGGAGTGTCTGTCTTCGAGACTTGATCTCCTTGGGTGGGAGCCCTTGCCACGAGCCGTCGAGCTCGAAAATCCGGCTGATTCGTTTGAGCCCCTCGCGGGCGACCGGACACTTGTTCGACGCCGACTCCCAGTACTTGCGGCGCAAGTGGCTCCAGCATCCGACCTCTTCGCGACCGCCCTCTGCCACGGTTTTCGTGAAGAGGACGTTGAAGATGCTGCCGGCATCGGCCTGCACGTAGCCGGAGTAGTCGCCCACGATCTCCTTGACCGCCTCGCTCGTCCCGCGGGGCTTGTAAACGAAGAGGACGTGCTGCCGGTCGGCGATGAGCACGAACATCTGTCCGCGGCGGCAGGCCTGGCGGGGCGCGTCCGGACCGGCGCGCTCGGGGAGGATGCGCAACCCCGTGGCATCTGTCGCGAGACAGAAGGCGTTGCGGGCGTCGACGAGCATCGCCTCGACGATGGTGGCACCGAAGCTGCCGCCGAGTTCCTCCGTCCAACGACACATCGTGCCGCGGTCGAGGCCGCAGCCTTCACGCTCGAGGATGCCCTCGAGGCGGTGCAGCGGCAGGCCGTCGCAGTGTTTCGCGGTAAGGACGTGGGCGAGCAGCGCCGGAGTCGCGAGGCAGCGCGGAATGGCCTCGGGCGCCATCTCGGTGACCTCGGTCTCGGTAACGCCCTGGTTCGTGGCGCGGTACTTGGCGCGGGCGATGACCAGCACGCCCATCCCCGTGCGGTTCCAGGTCAGCCGCGCGGACTCCTCGAAACCGGCATAGGTGGCCTCGCCCTTTGCAACCAGCGCCTCCATCATCGGATCGCGGAGTACGACCCGCTGCTCCTTGAGGCCGAGTTTGGTGACGTCGCGCCGGCCCCCCTCGGAGTGTCCGCGCCGCTTGCCGCCGGACGCCGGTCCGTCGCCGTCCGTGCCTGTGTCTTCCGCGGTGGTGTCTTCGGGCTCGCCCGCTGGCATCCCGAGCGTCCCCGCAAGCTGCTCGAGCTCCGCCAGCTTGTGGCCGAATTCGAGCTCGAGCTGGGCAGTGTCGACGCGCTCGGCCTTGGCGACGAAGATGCGCCGCTTGAGCAGCTCCAGCTCGATCGTGGCTCGCTGGTACGCCTCCCGCAGGCGGTCACGCTCGGCTGATAGCCGCTCGACCTCCGCCCGCGCCGCCACGAGCTGACGCGTCGTCTCTTCGAGCGACGCTCGCAGGGCGTTGACATTGGGGAGTTCTGCGGTGTTCCTCACACCCGGATACTCGGCTGAAAATGAGGTGCTTTCAACAGGTTCACAGACAGAAAAAACGATAACACGTCAGTGGATGCGACCACGCTCCGAGCGCGTAGAAGCCCCTCGGCTGCGGCGGGGCGCCGCCTCGACGGCTACGCCGTCGAGCAACGAATCGAGCACATGCGGGGCCAGCTCGACACACGTCTCACCCGGCGCCGTGACCTCGGGCACCTTGAAGATGCGGGCGTCGAGACGCTTGTAGAGCTGACACATGCCCGATCCGTCGAAGAACAGAATCTTCAGGGCGGTTCGGCGCCTCCCGAAGAAGAGGAACAGCGCGCCGCACCGAGCCTCGCGGCCTACCTGTTCGCGGACGAGGCCCGCGAGCCGGTCGAAGCTCCACCGCAAGTCGATCGGGGCGACCGCCACGAAGATCTCCACGCCGGCCGGGATCATGCGCCGCCCCGCGCGTGGGCGGCCAGAACCGCGACCACCGTTTCGAAGACGTCACGGTCGACGCCCCGCGCGATCCGCACCCGGGCCACGCCGATCTCGACGACGAGCGGGCTCTCATCGACGGCCGGTACAGGCGGCGCGGTCACCACACGGATGAACCCCGCTGACAGAGGTCCGTCGGCCGCCCGCCGCTCAGGCAGCGCGCCCGAGCCGAGCCGCCACGCCCACCACGACAACGTCGCCGGCGCGAAGTCCCGCCCCGCGGCGAACTCCGCCGCCGTCAAACCACTCGCGCGCCACTCGGCGACGCGCCGCTTCCAGGTTGCTTGCTTTGACATGCCCGCAGTGTGCGGTCAGCGGGCGGGCGGGGGGTAGGCGGGCTTGTGCAGCGGATACAA
>CAIKNO010000018.1 GCA_903828805.1 uncultured Sandaracinus sp.
CGGCGCGGGCGGCTCGCTCGTCTACGAGGCCGATGGGGTGTCGAGATCCCTCGCGATCGTGCTCGCGGATTGGCCGTCGATGCACGCGATCCAGAAGGCACGGATCCGCATCTTCGATGCCGCCTCCGGCGGCACCCTGCAATTCGAACACACCGCGGACTTCAGCGTGGTTCCGAGCGATCCTCTGATGCGCGTGATGGCCGGCCCGCTGCCCTCTGCGGTCGCGGGGATCGGCTACCAGTACTGCGCGATGACCGCGCCGGTTCCGATCACGTCGCCCGCGTCGAAAGCCGGATTCTCCGTCGTGGGCTATCGATGGTGGACGCCTTCCAACGGCACGCTGGAGACACACTTCGAATGCTGGCCCAACGCAGCAGGTCGCTGGCCGCTGCGCACCGATCAGGACACGACGCCGCTTGGCCCGGATGACCGCTCGCTCGTGAACGTCGAGGTCGATCTGCTGACCTCCGACGACGCCGTCTACACCGGCGACGGAGACCGCGTCGGACGCCTGCGCGGGACGACGAACGGGACGGACGAGACACGCATCCGCCTCACCGCGGGCACCGGCGCGTGGTGGTGGAATCGCGTCGCTCCCTTCCGCGACGTGGCCAACCATCCGCGCCTCCTCTACCCGCATCGCATGGGGCCCACCCACGACCTTCTCGGGCACTACTCGAACTCGAACAAGCAGGTCGGCGCGTCGTACCAGGAAGCGCCGAAGTACCCCAGCGAGGGTGACCTCTCGCGCCCGCACTTCGGATATTGCGGACCGGGCGACAACGGCATGCTGTCGCGCGACCTCGGCGATGGCGGCCAGACGCACGACAGGCAACCGTACCACGAGGCCGAATCGGCGGTGCTCCAGTGGGGCCCCGACCACATGCGCCGCCTGACCAACGACGGCGCGCACAGCTTCGGCGAGATCATGCGCGAGGTCGCGGACTGCGCCTGCAACGGGATGATCCACCACGTGAAGATGCAACCGGGCGGCGGTCCGATGGACCACCGACGGCTCGGTGAATCGTACAAGAACGTCTACGTCGCGGCTGGCGCGCAGTACGGGCAGCTGCCGTACTTCCCACCGGCTTCGAGTCCCTTCTCGGGCGGCCATCCAGGCGTCGTCGATCTGCAGCTCGGAGTCCCGCACAACGGCTGGGGTCTCGACCAGGCGCACTACTACACGGCGTGCAGTGCCGCGTATGAGCTCACCGGCTCTGTACGCTATTTCTTCATGTTGCAGTACGGCCCGATCGTCGCTGTCCTCGGCTTCAATCCGGCGCTGCGCGATGGCCTCACGATCCAGGGCCAAGTCCCGTATTCGCGCGCCTGGGTGAGGCCCGTGGCCGAGCTCTTCAAGGCTGCGAATGCGGCCCCCGTGTACGAAGACGCGATGTATCTCGACGCGGAACAGCTCCACGCTCACGTCGATGCGGCCTGGGCGGCGAACGACGCCTACCACGCGGACGAAGAGGCCTCGACGCACCCGGGTGTGCGCGCCGCCTGGAATCTCGGGTTGCGTCGTGACGTCCCGGGCCGGAGTTCGGTCGGGACGATCCAACATGACACCAACCCCTTCGCCGAAACCGTGCGCCCGATGAACTACGGCGCGACGCAAGGGAACTGGCCGGGAAAGACCTCCGGGGACGCGGTCTACGGCTGGGTCCATGGCGTGTGGGACGTCTGCTACGTGAGCTCGCACCTGCTCCTCTTGAAGAAGACGGGACGCTTCTCGAGTACGCAGCACCGCATGATCCGCAAGCTGCTTCGCTTCACGATCGGGGTCGGCACGAAGTGTCGGCAGGGCGCCGAACGGCACCCCTTCGTGATCGTCGATCGCAGCTCCGGCGAGGGCGCGCCCATCGACTGGACGAGCTACGACGACGGGATGAATCCTTTCGACTCACGAGCCGTTCCGGGCGCGGCAGGGTCCGCTTCGCTCGGCGGCCTCGAGTGGACTTCGTGGGACCAGATTCGCTCGCGGCGTGGCGAGCCCGACGATGCGGCGACCGCGACGCTCGATCAAAACGCGTCGCGCAACTTCGCGTTCTACCTCTACTGGCAGTTCCTCGAGATCGTCGAGCGAGAGTTTCCGGAGTTCAAGACCGAGCCCGAGTTCCAGGCGGGCTTCCCGCTCGCGCTCGCATTCTTCCGACGCAACATGGGCTACATCCAGACGGCGCTGCTCACGTGTGAGCGCATCTACGACCCGGCCTCGGACCCTACGTTCCGTCTCACCGGCCGAGATGATCTCGACGTGGACGCCAACGTCAACCAGGTGCAAGGCGCGTACTACCTTCCCATCGGCGAGATGTTCTTGAGCACCCGCACGAGTCTCGAGACCCCGCACGTATGGAGCCCGAGCGGGGTCGACGCCTGAGCGGACCGAGCCCGACGCGGCGCCCGCGGGCGCTGGAAGCGCACGACTCGGATCCCACGGGCGCTGGAGCGCACGACGCGGCCCGCGAAGGCCCCGACGCGGCCCCCGCACAACCCGTGATGGGGGCGAGCCTGCCGCGCGTGCGCCGATGTCAGCGCGCGCGCGCCCTCGGCTCGGCCGACCGCGGAGAGGAACGTGGCACTTCCCTCAGCGCGTGCGAACCGCGCAGGTGCCGTGGTCGCACCACGCCTCGTAGCCCGGACAGCCACCACACGCGATGCTCGCGACCGGGGAGCTGGGGTCGAGCGGCGCGCATCGGATGGCGCCGAGGGCCGCCTCGA
>CAIKNO010000019.1 GCA_903828805.1 uncultured Sandaracinus sp.
GCCGGGCCCGGACGCGCCGAGGCGCAGTGCGGGACGACGTCCGTCACCCAGACCCTCACCGACGGGGACGGCTTCACGTGGGACGTGACCGGCGCCGGGGACATCCAGAACGGCACCATCGACACGTACGACGAAGGATGGGTGCTGAGCGTGAACGGCACGCTCGTGCCCGTCGATGCCACGCCCACGCTCGAGCTCGGCGGTCGTCAGGTGGCGCTCGATTCCACCGTGTCCGGCGTGAACGTCGTGCGCCGCCTCTACGTGCCGAGCGGCGCGCCGGGATTCGCGCGCATCCTCGATTCGTTCACGAACCCGACCGCTTCGTCGGTGACGCTCTCGATCCTGATGCAGGTCAACATGGGCTCCGACGGGAGCACGGTGATCGTGGGCACCTCGAGCGGCGACACGGCGTTCACGACGGCCGACCGCTGGGTGAGCTCCGACGACGTCGACGGCGCGGGCGACCCGAGCAACGGCCTCGTGTTCTACGGCGCGGGCGCCGCCGTCGTGCCCTCCACGACCTCGACCACCGTGTTCGACTGCGCGGGCACGCAGGGCTACGCCGTCACCTACTCGCTCACGCTCGCCGCCGGCGAGACGCGCAGCCTCATGCACCTCGCCGTGCAGCGGAACAGCCGCGCGGCGATCGCGACCGCGCTCGCGTCCCTCGAGACGGCCCCGCCGCTCGAGGTGCGCACCGGGCTCAACGTCGCGGAGCTCACGCGAATCGCGAACTGGTCGCTCGCGCCGGTGTCGCTCTGCGGAGGGGCCGTCGGGACCACGCTCACGGATGGCGATGGCTTCCTGTGGGACGTGCAGTCGACCGGTGCGATCAACAACGGCACCGGCGACACGTACGACGGCGGCTGGGCGCTGCTCGTGAACGGCGCCGCGGTGCCCGAAGACGCAACCCCGACGCTCGAGCTGAGCGGCCGGCAAGTGGCCCTGGACTCGACGATCGGCGCGCTCGCGATCGCGCGGCGCACCTACGTGCCGACGGCGGCGCCCGGCTTCGCGCGCCTGCTGGACTCCTTCACGAACACCGGCACCGTGCCGCTCGACGTGACCGTCGTGGTGCAGACGAACATGGGCTCCGACGGCGCGACGGTCATCTTCGGCACGTCGAGCGGCGACACGCTCTTCTCCACGGCCGACCGCTGGGTGCGCAACGACGACACCGACGGCTCGGGCGACCCGAGCAACGGCCTCGTCTTCTGGGGCGCGGGCGCGGCCACGACGCCGACCGACGTGACGACCACCGTGTTCGACTGCGCCGGCCCGCAGGGCTACGGGCTCACCTACAACTTCACGATCCCCGCCGGGCAGACACGGCTGCTCATGCACCTCGCGGTGCAGCGCAACAACCAGGCCGGCGTGACGAGCGCCATCACGGCGATCGAGGGTGCGCCGAGCACGCCCGTGCGCGCGGGCATCGCCCCGGCGGACCTGCCGCGGATCATCAACTGGAACTTCACGGCGGTCTGCGGCAACGGCCTGATCGAGGGCGCGGAGGCCTGCGACGACGGCAACACGGCCGCGGGGGACTGCTGCTCGCCGACGTGCACGTTCGAGGTCGCCGGGACGACGTGCCGCGCGTCCGCCGGCGTGTGTGACGCCGCGGAAGCCTGCACGGGGACCTCGGGCGTGTGCCCGGTGAACGGCTTCGCGGCCTCCGGAACCACCTGCCGCACCGCCTCCGGCATCTGCGACGTCGCCGAGGCCTGCACCGGTGCCGCCGCTGCTTGCCCTGCCGACGGCTTCGCGGCCTCCGGAACCACCTGCCGCACCGCCTCCGGCGTCTGCGACGTCGCCGAGGCCTGCACCGGCGCCGCCGCTGCTTGCCCTGCCGACGGCTTCGCGGCCTCCGGAACCACCTGCCGCACGGCCGCCGATGTGTGCGACGTCGCCGAGGCCTGCACCGGCGCGGCCACGGCGTGCCCC
>CAIKNO010000020.1 GCA_903828805.1 uncultured Sandaracinus sp.
CCCGGGTCGGCGCCGAGGGTGCCGCTCGGGTCGCCGGCGCGCGCGCTCTGCGCCGGCGGCGACCAGACCTGCGCGCTCCAAGCCGACGGCGGCATCACCTGCTGGGGCGCGGATCTTGCGCCCCATGCGTTGCCGTCGCTCCCGGGCGTGACGTCGCTGACCTGCGGCGGGCACAAACCGGACGGTCTTCTCGGCTCCGTCGAGCACCACGTGTGTGCGGTCGCCGGGGGCCGGGTGTCGTGCCTCGGATCGTCCGGCAACGGCCAGGGCGGCGCGTCCACCTCCGTGCTGACCGGATGGTCGCCGGTGTCGATCGGCGGGACGGTCGATGTGACCGTCGTCGAGGTGTCCGCGGGCGGCGCCCACACCTGCGCCCGGACCCGTGAAGGCGAGGTCTTCTGCTGGGGCGACGCTCGGTATGGCCAGCTGGGGCCCGCCTCGAGTTCCAGCACGAGCCCGACCCCCTTGCGCGTCGCCGTGGGTCCGGCCTCGGCCCTCGCCTCGGGCCTTCTGCACTCCTGCGCGGTCGTGGGAGGCGAGGTGTCGTGCTGGGGCGACGCCCGCACCGGGCAGGTCGGGATGGTCAGCCCGACGCCGCTCGGGGTGACGGCCGTCCCACTCCCCCCGCTGCTGGCCGGGAATGTCGCGACGGTCGCCACCGGGCTCTTCCACACCTGCGCGGTGGCGACCGACGGGTCCGTCCGCTGCTGGGGCTCGGACGGCTTCGGAGAGCTGGGAGACGGGGCCGTCTGCACGCCCGCCTCGGATGGTTCTGGTCTGCCGGTCTGCGGGGACACCGCGCTGGCCGGCGTGCCCATGTTCCTCGCCTCGGCCGTGGCGACGGGCGAGCGCTTCACCTGCGCCATCCGCCGCGACGCGCCGGAGGGCACCGTGTGGTGCTGGGGCTCCAACGCCCAGTTCCGCCTCGGCGACGGAAACACCAGGGGGGCCCCGCGATCCGCGCCGGTCCCGGTCACCGTCCTGCCCTGAACGGCGACTCCCTGGCGTGCGTCAGCGCCGCCGCCTTCGCCGCGCGACGAGCCCGGCGCCCAACGCGAGGGCCGCCCATCCCGCGGCCGGAGCGTTCCCCCGCGCGGCGCGGCAACCACATCCCCCGCTCCCGGACCCACCGCCGGCGTCGTCCGCGATCCCTGTGTCCGCGGCGATCCCGGCGTCGGTCGCGATCCCGGCGTCGGTCGACGGCCGGCCCGCGTCGAGCCCTGGCACGCCCCCGTCCTGCGGCCCGACGACCGGACGCAGCCCGACCTCGAGCGAGAGGTCGAACGACACGTCGCTCGACGTCGCGTTGGCCTGCTTCACGACCGCGGCGATCCAGTTCTCCCCGCGGACGAACGGGTTGATCCCGCTCAGATCCAGCGTCTGGTCGAGGCGCTGCTCGGCGGCCATCCCAGTCGTCGCCCAGGCCGAGAAATCCAGCGAATTCACGTTCGCACGCGTGACCTCGGTGCCGTTGATCCACACCGCGATCCCGTCGTCGAACACCGCCCTCAAGCGCGCCCGCTCGACCTCGGCATCGAGCGTGAAACGCCGCCGGAAGTACACGGTCGGCACGTTGGGGTCGGCGTCGAGCAGCACCGTCGCCTCGTCCCCGTCGCCGTAGCCGAGCTGCGCCGGACCCTCCGGCCACGCCGTGCCCTCACCGCGGCGCCAGGCGTCTCCGCGGTCTTCCCCGCGATCCGAGTATTGCCACCCCGCGCCGAACGCGATCACCGACTCCATCGGGGCCACGACGCCCTTCACCAGCGTCACATGGTCGCTCTCGACGCCATCGGCCCGCACGTTGCGGAGCGTCAGCGAGTCCCCCTCGACGTCGACGATGCAGCTGCCGTACGCGACCTCGCTCACCGCCATCAGCGGGTGGTCCGCCGCACCGCCGAGGCTCGCGCCGCCATGCCCCGCGACGACGTAGAGCGCGCCCTCCGCGCCGCTGTGGTAGGCGCCGTCCCCGTCGAGGCGGCCGTCTCCGGGGTCGACGATGTGCCCGGCGGCCGTCGTCGGCGTGTCGTACGCCCCCTGCACCAGGAAGCTGCGCTCGTAGATGTGCGAGTGCCCCCCGAGCACCAGGTCCACGCCGTGCGCCTCGAGGATCGGCAGCGCGTTCTGGCGCATCTCGATGAGCTGCGACTCGCGGTCCGAATCGTGGGTCCCGTGGGTGTACGGAGGATGATGGAAGAACGCCACGATCCACCGCTGATCCGTCGCTCCGAGGTCGGCGTCGAGCCAGCGCAGCATGGCGCCCGCCGTCGTGCGGGGGCTCTCGTGCGAGTCCAGCACCACGAAGTGAACCGGGCCCCAGTCGAACGCGTAGTACGCCTCGGTGCCCGAGGTCAGCCCGCCCGCCCGTCCATCGGAGGGCAACACGTAGGCGTCGTAGTAGGGCCCCGTCTGCGTCGAGGAGTTCGAGCTCGAGCCTTCGTGGTTGCCGAGCGTCGGCCACACCGGGGTGTGCCGCAGGATGTCGGCGTAGACCTCGAAGAAGCGCGTGTCGAACTCGGCGACGGTGCCGGTGTTGTAGGCCATGTCCCCGAGGTGAAGGAACAGATCCGGCGCGCGGTCGGCGCTGGCCCCGAGCATCGCGTCGCGCACCTGACGCTGCCCCGCGCCGCCGGTGCCGGAATCGCCCAGGACCCAGAGCCGGAACGGCGCGCCCGTGCCCCGCGCAGGCGCCGTACGAAACCGATCTCCCGGGGTGGCCGGGGACGGGCAGGCCGCCTGCCCCACGGCGTAGGCGTACGCGGTGTCGGGGACGAGTCCGTCGAGCCGGACCGCGTGATCGAGCGCGGCCGCGCCGCTTCCCGCGCTGAGCGTCAGCGGCCCGCCCGCGGGTCCGAAACACACCCGCGTCGGGGTCGCCGTCGTCGTCCGCCAGACCACGTCGATGGAGCGCTCCGTCGGGCTCTGCAGGTACGCCGTTCTCGCCGCCTGCGCCCCCGCGACGCTGGGCGAAAGGATGGCCGATGCGCCCGCGGCCACGACTGCGAGCCAGCCCCGTGACCGCCTCACCGTGCACCCCCGAGGACGCGCCGGGCCCGGGCCGCGAGCGAGCGCGCGGGCTCGAAGTCCGGCAGCCTCGCGAGGGCCGCGTTCGCCTCGGCGAGCGCCTCTGGGGCGCGTCCCAGGCCGAGCAGCGCTTCGCCGCGGTCCACCCGCAGCGCGGGGCTCGCCCTTCGCGCGATCCGCGCGTCGAGCTCGGCGAGCGCCTCGAGCCTTGCGCTCCGGGCGTCCCTCGGGCGTTCGAGGGCCTCGAGCGCGCGGGCCCGGAGCAGCAGGCCACGCGCGCGGGCCGCCATGCGCGGCAGCAGCGCGTCGATGGCCTGCAGCGCCCGGTCGGCCCGTCCGGTCCGAAGATCCAGGTCGATGCCCGCCAGCTGCAGCACGGCGGCGGACGTCGTCGCCGCCCCCTCCGCGTAGCCCCGGGCGGCCGCCTCGGTCTGTCCCGTCTGCTCGAGCAGCGCGCCCCGCTCGAGCCAGAGATCCACGTCGTCGGCCTGACCTACCGCCGCGTCGTACGCTTCGATGGCCTCGTCCGAGCGCCCGAGCGCGGAGAGCACGCGGGCCCGCAACCCGAGCGCCCGGGCATCCTCGGCGCGCCCACGCCCGTCGAGGCTGTCGAGCCACGCGAGCGCTTCCTCGTCGCGGCCGAGGCGATGCAGCACCGACGCCGACTGCCGCGCCACCCGCGCATCGCCGGCCTGCAAGGCCGCGGCGACGCGCAGATCGTCGAGCGCCGCCGCGGGCTCGCGGGCCCGCATCGACAGCTCGCTTCGGGCCAGCAGGGCCTCGATGTCCTGCGGATCCTCGGCGAGGCGCGCGGCGAGCGTCGCCCGCTCATCGCCGAGGGGCGGGTCGGCGAAGGCGGGCGAGGGCCAGGCGAGCAGGGCCAGCAGCGCGGCCCGCGTGGGGACCCCGGAGGCGCGCAGTCGAAGAGGGCGCATCCATCGAGTGGACCTCACGGACCACCGCCCGTCCAGATCCCACCGACGCGCCCGCGCCTCCTGGCTCAGCGCGGCAGCAGCCCTTTCCCGCCGCCCGCCCGCCGCCGCACCCACTCCTCCCGATGCGGCACCCGGGGCGCCTGCCACACGTGCAGGGCGAAATACGGCAGCCAGGCCGCCGGCCCCAGCATCAGGAACAGCACGAACCACACCCGCCGCTCCCCTGCCCCGAGCGCGGCGTTGTTCTCGAGCATCGCGACGAAGAGCATCAGGAGGAACCACGAGAGCGCCACGACCCCCGCGATCCACAAGGCGCCGAACACGCCCATCGCGAGCACCCCGAGCGGCGAGACGATCACGGCCAGCATCGTCGCCGGCACCAGCACCATCTGGAGCAGCGTCAGCATCAACACCGTGAAGCGCATCCCCCACGACATCGACTCCGCGCAGAACTCGGGGCGCAGGTCCTCGTCCTCGGCGTGTTCCTCGAAGGTGAGCGGCACGCGCCGCACCGACGTCGTCTCGAGCCCGCGCGCATCCGTGGAATGGAACGTCTGCATGGGACCTCCTGAGTGGCGGCCCCGGAGGACCGGGCGCCTGTCCCGTACGTAGGCACCGCGGTCCCTCGGCGGTGAATCCGTTGCGACGCACGGCGGCCTCGTGTCAACCTGCTCCTCCCTTGGTGACGCTCCCGCCCACCCCCGCGCCCATCGGGCTCGACCGTCCCCTCGCGTGGTCCGCCGGCACGCGCTGCGGCCGTTACGAGATCCTGTTCGCGATCGCCAGCGGCGGGATGGCGCAGGTCTATGCCGCGCGTCTCGCCGGCGAGGGCGGCTTCCAGCGCCTGGTCGCCATCAAGCGGATGCTGCCCGACCTCACGGAGGACGACGCCTTCGTGCAGATGTTCCTCGACGAGGGGCGCATCGCCGCGACCATCGACAGCCCGAACGTCGTCTCGACGCTCGACCTCGCGCGGGGCGGCGACGGCGAGCCGTACCTCGTGCTCGAGCTGGTCGTCGGCGCGTCGCTGGTGCAGCTCATGCGCGGCGCGGCGCGCGCGGCGACGGCGATCCCGATCGACGTGGTCGTGGAGATCATCGCCCAGTCCGCGGGCGGGCTCCACGATGCGCACGAGGCGAAGAACGCCCAGGGCGCGCACCTCGAGATCGTCCATCGGGACATCTCCCCTCAGAACATCCTCGTCGACGTCCGTGGCCGCGCCCGCATCACCGATTTCGGCATCGCGCGGGCGGTGGAGCGCGCCACCCGCACCGACACCGGTCAGGTGAAGGGCAAGTACTCGTACTTCGCGCCCGAGCAGCTCACCGCCAAGAGCTACGACCGCCGCATCGACGTGTGGGCGCTCGGGGTCGTGGCCTGGGAACTCCTCGCGGGCCGTCGGCTCTTCGGCGGGCGCTCGACCCCCGAGACCCTCGATGCGGTCGTGGGCGAGCCGATCCCGCTGCTCCACGAGCTGCGGGAAGGCGTCCCCGAGCCGCTCTCGCGGGTGATCGCCCGTGCGCTCGAGCGGGATCCCGCCGCGCGGTGGACCACCGCCCAGGCGTTCCAGCGTGCCCTGCGGGAGGCGCATCCGGGCGCCGACGTCGAGACGGTCGCCGCGTTCGTGCGGGCCCGCGCCGGCGAGTCGGTGGGCCGCCTCGAGGCCGAGATCCGGGCCGCGAGCGGCGAGTCGTCGGTGGTCACGGCGTCAGCGCACGTGGAGGTCCACCTCGATGGGCCTGCCGAGGGCGCGCAGGCGGCGGGCACCGCGGCCTCGGCGCGCTCGCCGGGGCTCCTGCTCCACACGCCGACGGGCCACCCCGCACGCGACTCGTTGGAGCTCATTTCTCCGACGACGACGGCCACGTCCGCGCCGATGTCCCGTGCGATTCTCGCGCTGGCTGTCGTGGGCGCCCTCGGTCTCGTCGTGGCCGCCGTGGCTTTGCTGCGCGGCCGTGCCACCACCGAGCCCGCGCCGATGCTCGCCGAGCCCGCACCACCGAGTTCGCCGCCGGCGGACCAGGCAGCCCCGGCGCGACCGGCGCTCGCCCCCGCGGCAGCCGCACCGCCCGAGGAGGTCGGGTCGCCGGACGTCGCGCCCGGCGCGGACGGGTCGCGCGGGGTCGCCTCCTCGACCCCGGAGCCGGTGCTCCCGCCGGTCGCGACGGGGAGCGATGCGCCCGCCTCCCCGCGCGCCCGGCCGACGCGGACGTCCCCGACCGCCCCCGGTGCGCCCGCCTCCGCGGCGGTTCCCGGGGCCGCCGAGACGCCCCGGCAGGCCGCGCCCGCGGCCTCGACCGCGGAGCCCGCGACGGAGGTCCCTCGGACCCCCCGCCGACTTCATTCTCTCGACGAATTCGATCAGCAGGTGGCGCCGTGAACCGTTCGATGAGGTCGCTCCGGGGCGCGTGCTTGTTCGCCGCGTGCTTGTTTGCCGCGATGTCGGTCTCGTTCGCGGCCCCCATGGGCCGTGCCGCCGCGCAGGAGGGCAGCGTCCCGCAGACGTCGGGTTCCTCGGCACCGACGCCCGACACGGCGGTGCGGATGAGGCCCTCGGACGCGGCGCGCGCCGATTTCGCAGCGGGCCTGGAGGCAGCCGCCGAGGAGCGCTGGAGCGACGCCGAGCGTGCGTTCCGGCGGTCGTACGAGGGCAGCGGCGCGCCCGTCGCGTTGCTCAACCTCGCCCAGTGCCTTCGGTCTCTCGGTCGGGTCGTCGAGGCCCGCGACGCCTTCGCGCGCCTCGTCGATCACTCCGGGCTCGGACCGGAGGCGCGGGAGGAAGCGCGACGGGGTCTCGAGGACGCGCGGGCCCAGCTCGGGCACGTCGTCCTGCGGGGCCTCGCCGACGTGGGACCGGGCGTCCAGGTCCGGATCGACGGCGTCGAGGCCGCGGCGCCGATCCTCGCGGGCGTCGTGGAGCTCGAGCTCGATCCCGGCACCCACGCCCTCGAGGTGACGGCGCCGGAGCGGACGGCGTGGCGGTGGCAAGGCGTCGTGGAGGCTGGGCCGAACGCACCGCTCGATCCGGCGCTGCCTCTGGTGCCTCGTGAGGCCTCGGTCTGGGAGAGCCCGTGGCTGTGGCTCGGGGTCGGGGTGGCGGTGCTCGCGGGCACCGCGGCCGGCGTCGGTCTCTGGGCCGCCGACGAGGCCCAGCTCGATCCGCGCTCGCCCGCGCTCGTGTTTCGATTCTGAGCGAGGGCCGCTCGGGCATTCGTTGACGGCCTTCGAACCCGTGCGCTAGCGTTCACCGCGATGGGACCCTCGAGTGCGATGCTCCTCCGACGCGCACAGCGTCCCCGGGCCACCTCGACCGCCGGACTGCTCGCGCTCACCGGGGCGCTCGCTTCGGGCTGCGCCCAGAACGCGATCTTCGAGCTCTACGTCGAGGTGCCCACGGATGGCACCATGGTCGCCCAGGGGACGCGGTCGGGTGCGGTGCATTTCGTGCGCGCCAGGGCGTTCGCGGGCACGTCGATCGACGGCGACTGGGAGAACATCCCGCCGAGCAGCGTGCGCGCGCTGACCTCGGAACCCGGCGCGCACTACCTGCCGCTGGCCCTGGTCGGTGCGGGGGAGGTCGACGTCCCCGTGAACGTGCGCGTCGAGCTCTGCGAAACGAGCGATTGCAGCGCGCCCGTGGGCATCTGGGAGATCCGCGGCCCCGCCCGCACGCTCCGCCTCGGCCGGCGGACCTGCCGCGTGGAGCCGCTCGAGCCCTTCCGCACGATGTCCGGCGTCACCCTGCTCGAGGCGCCCACGGCGATCGACCGCTGCGATGTCGCAGGATGCGTGAACAGCGAGCAGCCGAACTACTGCGACGGGGCCGCGCACTACTGCGACCGCGGCGAGGGCGTCGTCTGCGACGTGCTCTTCGAGCGGGTCGCGGACCGGCTCCTGACCGGTCGTTGAAGGCCCGGGTTCGCTCCGGCCGACGTCGACCGGAGCGGCGGCGGTCCCATCAAGGGCAAGCGCGGGCTGTCACCTCCAGGTGGTCCCACTCCGTGACTCCGCGGGCTCGGTTCGTGCCGTCCCCGATCTCCACCGTCGGCGTCGCGGCGGGCGACGGGAGCGTGTGAAGCGACGTGGTCAGCGTCTCGACGGCACCGCCATCGCTCATGAGTCGGGCGCTCGCCGTGCCGGCGGTCCAGTCGATGTCGACGACGTAGTCGCGCATCACGCTCGTGTCGGCGACGGACGCCGTCGACAGCAAGGTCTCGCCCGGTGACACGAACGCGACGCTGCCGCCGGGCAGGGGCAACGCCTCGTGCATCGCGAGCGAGACGCCCCGATCGCCACGCTTCGCGTAGATCCATGCGACGCCGCGCCCGCTCGTCGCGGTCACGCCGCGCACGACCCGCATCCGCACCCGGATCGTCCACCGGTCGGCGCTCGCTTCGTACTGCCGCATCCAGAGGAGCTGGTCGGCGTTGTCCGCGCTCGTGTCGATGGTGGCCACCCCGAAGTCGAAGCGCGCCGACGCCGCGCCCTGGCGGACCACCTCCCAGCCCGCGTGGTGCGGCAGCACGCCGGAGCTCGCGTCCCACGTGTCCGTGGTCGCGCACGCGGGCCCCGCATCCGGCATGCCCGCATCCG
>CAIKNO010000021.1 GCA_903828805.1 uncultured Sandaracinus sp.
ATCTATCTGAATCATGGGACAAAGTTTCAACGGGGACTTCAGAAGCATCTGACATTATGCAGGCACGGATCAGCCCTCATCCGAGTCTGCAGTAACAGACTGATGAGCAACGCAAGAATCCGTTGGAGGCAGCTGACGAAGATTATTGCTGATGTTTATTGATACAATTCAAAGCACGCAACGCAACCCGGCTCAGCTGAGGGCCGAGGCCGTCCTGCGCCGCGTCGGCGTCAGAACATCCAGAGGGTGACGAACCACCCGACGAGCCCGCCGAGGGTCAGCGCGACCGCGAGGAAGAGCGCCGACACGCCGCCGCTCGGTGCGGGCGTCTCGCTCCAGTTGCGCCGTCGGGTCAGGCGCTTGCCGAGCACGAGGGCCATCGCGCTGTTGCGGGTGACCCCCAGGAGATCGGCCATCGCCGAGATCGCGCGCCGGTCGGCGTCCTTCGCCTCGGGCTCGGTCTCCTTGATGGCGATCGCGTGGAGCAACAGCATGCTCGGGGGCAAGGGCTCCCCGTCCTGCACCGGGCCGTCGAGGGCCGCGCGAACCTCGGCCCACGCGTTGCGCGACACCATCAGCTCGAGCGCCCCCAGGTCCGGTCCGGACCACGCGGAGCGGCTCGAAGCCGGGCGACGCATGGCGCTGGAGTCGTTCGATGCTGGATCGGCGGTCGTGGGCGCGCTGGGGCGCGCCGGCGGGGGCGACGAGGAGGTCACTGCGAGACCATACGCGATCTGCGGCCGCGGGTCTGGGGCCGCGTGCAGGCTTGCGCTCGACCTTCGCCCCGGGGCGCCCCTGCGTGCCTCGCACGGGGGCGCGGGCCCGGAACCGGTGGCGGGCCTTCTCGCACGCCCTCGTCCGTGGGAACGTCGGCGGCATGGCGAGGTGGCATCCATGGGTCCTCTCGGTCGCGGCCGCGCTGGCTCTTGCCCTCGCGTCGTCGATCGTCACGCCGCGTGCCGACGCGTGCTTCGCTGTCGGTCGACGGGGACCGGTCCCGATCCGGGGCGAAGAGGCGATGATCGTGTGGGACGCCGCCCGAAGGACCGAGCACTTCGTCCGGCGTGCCGGGTTTCGGTCCGTGCGATCCGACTTCGGCTTCCTGGTGCCGACGCCGTCGCGCCCGGAGTTGCTCGAGGTCGCCTCGGGCTTCTTCGACACACTCTTCGATTTCTACGCCGCATCGCCGCGCGAGATCGTGCAAGCGTTCAGCGGAGGTGGCGACGGGCGCCGGGGCGCCGCCGCCGCGCGGCCCGAGGTCCGGGTGCTCGAGCAGCGGCATCTCGCGGGCATGGAGGCGACGGTGCTGCTGGCGAACGACGCCGGGGCGCTCTCGGGCTGGCTGCGCCGGCATCGTTACCCGTCGAGCCGCGCGCTCTCGACGTGGCTCGAACCCTACGTCGCGCAGGGCTGGACCGTGACCGCGTTCCGGGTCGATCCGTCCGGAGGGTCGAGCACCTTCCAGACCGCGTCGGTGCGCATGTCGTTCGCCACCGAGAGGCCCTTCTTCCCATACTCCGAGCCCGCCGCCGGCCCCGCGCGGCCGTTCCGGGTCAGCGTGATCGCGCCGACGAAGATGCGCGCCGATCTCGCGCGGGTGGGCGACACGAACGTCGAGCCGTGGGGCGTGCCCGTGGGGTACGCTGGCGCGCCTGCGGGACTGAGCCGGCTCGAGACCACGGTGCCTCTCGGCTCCATTCCGCGCGGGTCGTGGCTCACGACGTTCGACGAGCCGCGTTCGCGCCGTGGGGAGCGTGACCTCTTCTTCGTCACCGATGACGACCCCTCGCCGGTGACCTCGTCGATCCCTCGAATCGTCGGGTTCTGAGCGTCACACGCCGGCGCGGGGCCGGCGCGTCGGCGCCGGTGCGCCGAACTCCATCGTGCCGTCCTCGATGTCTCCGAAGCGGAGCGCGAGGAGGTCGAGCGCGTAGTTCTGGTGGACCTTCCACGGATGCTTCGAGCCCTGCCTGGGGAACTGCGAGATCGCGCGCTCCACGTAGCCGGATGAGAAATCGAGGAAGGGTTCCTCGTGGACCTCGGGATCGGTTCGCCGCGGGGTGCACTGCCGCGCGCCGACCTCGTCCATGTGCCGGAGCAGGCGGCAGACGTATTCGGAGGTGAGGTCGGCCTTCAAGGTCCACGAGGCGTTCGTGTAGCCGAATGCGCACGCGAGGTTCGGCACGTCGCTGAGCATCATGCCTTTGTAGCTCATGGTCTCCGACGCCTCGACGCGCCGGCCATCGACCTCGATCTGCACGCCGCCGAGAAAGACGAGTTCGAGGCCGGTGGCGGTGACGATGAGGTCGGCCTCGAGCGTGTCGCCCGACGCGAGCTGGATCCCCGATTCGGTGAAGGACTCGATGCGGTCGGTCACGACCGAGGCGCGCCCCTCCCGCAAGGCCTCGAAGAGATCTCCGTCGGGCACGAGGC
Organism: uncultured Sandaracinus sp.; assembly: GCA_903828805.1. Lineage (GTDB taxonomy): Bacteria > Myxococcota_A > Polyangia > Polyangiales > Sandaracinaceae > Sandaracinus. The sequence goes on from CAIKNO010000021.1 coordinate 2,434, forward strand.
AGACCCGCTGATCCCACGGAGCGTATCGCGGCGTGAAGTGCGTCTCGACGTCGTGGCCGGGGCCGACCGCGG
>CAIKNO010000022.1 GCA_903828805.1 uncultured Sandaracinus sp.
CGGCGCTGAACGACGCCTCCACGAAGTCGTGTCCCGGCCTCAGGTGAGCGAGCGCCAGCAGCGAAGCCGTGAGTTCACGCGTCCCGCTCTGGCGCGGGCTGAGCTGCACGGTCGCGCCGCGGAGGTCGTCGAGCTCGTAGATGTCGGCGTCGCCGCGGACGAGGAGGTGAAGAGGCTCGACCGTCAGGGGCGCGACCTCACGGACCTCCGGCGTCGCGTCGAGGCCTCCTTGCACCAGGGCGAGGCCGAGCTCGCGGCGCTCGACCCGCGCGAGCGACTCCGCCGATCCGGAGGAAGCGACGATGTTCAGGTCGAGGCCCCGCGGGGCGCACGCCGTCGCGAGCGCCCTCGCGAGTTCGGCCCGGCGCCCTTGCGCGTCGCCGGCGGAGAGCTGGACCGTTCTCCGCGCGGGATGTCGGGCGACCTGGAGGGAGGTGAGGGCGATCCCCAGGCACAACGCGACGGCCACGCCGAGGACCCGCGGGGAGTCGGTGAGCTGGCCCATCCGGGCGACGAGCGTGCGAAGCCGTTCCACGTGGGCAGATCTACCACGCGGCCCGAGTCGACCGGCGCGGGGCCAAGGAAACGCGCGCTCGGCGGACCGTGCGCGGGCCTCCCTCGGAGGGCGTCCCGGTTCGGCTCCCGGTACAGTCCGGCGCATGACGGCAGCCAACTGGTTCGTCGCGGCGCCCGTGCGCGGGCTCTCGCTCCGGGCGCTGCCCCCTGCGCCCCCGAACGTCCGTGTCCTCCACGACGACGACCTGCACCTGACGATCGCGTTCCTCGGTCCTTGTGGAGAGGTGCGCGCCCGGGCCGCGTGGGCGACGCTCGACACCCTCCCGCCGGCGACGATGGTCTCGTTCGGGCCGGTGGTGCCGATGGGGGCGCCTGGCGCGTACTCTGCGCTGTCGGCGCTGCTCGAGCTCGGCCGCGTGCCGATGGAGCACGCGATCGGTGCATTGCGGGACGGCCTCTGCAACGCGGCCTCGGCCCGTCTCGATCGCAGGCCGCCGAAGGCCCACGTGACGGTGGCGCGGCCCACGCGCCGCGCGGGCGCGTCCGACCGTGCCGCGGGCCTCGCGTGGGCGGCGGCCCTGGACCTCGGGACGCCGCGCGTGCGGCTCGACACCCTCGCTCTCTACACGTGGTCCGAAGACCGGGGCGAGCGGCTCTTCCGACCCGTGGCGACGCGGCTGCTGCCCTCGGACGAAGTCTCGCCGTCGACCCCTTGACCCGGGCGGGCTCGATGCCGATGTTGCGGCCCGCCCAAGCCAGGAGTGCACGCGTCATGTCGGAGAGCCACGTCGAGAGTCCCGCCGAGAACCCCGCCCCCAAGGCCCGCACGGAACACGTCTTCCAGGCCGAGGTCGAACAGGTGCTGCGCCTCGTGGTGCACTCCCTGTACTCGAACAAGGAGATCTTCCTCCGGGAACTCTTGTCGAACGCCTCCGACGCGCTCGACAAGCGCCGTTTCCGAGCCCTGACGGACCCCTCGCTGGCGCCGTCCGGCGAGCCGGGAATTCGCCTCGAGGCCGATGCGTCGAACAAGACGCTGACCCTGCACGACGACGGCATCGGCATGACGCACGACGAGCTCGTGACGCACCTCGGCACCATCGCCAAGTCAGGCTCCCGGGAGCTGCTCGAGGCCCTGGGCCGCGCCGGCGAGAAGGGTGACCTGAGCCTGATCGGTCAGTTCGGCGTCGGCTTCTACAGCGCCTTCCTGGTGGCCGACCGCGTCGAGGTGGTGTCGCGCGCCGCCGGTCAGTCGGACGCGTGGTGCTGGGCGTCGGATGCCAAGCGGGCCTTCACCCTCGAGCCTGCGACCCGCGAAGCCGTCGGGACCTCGGTCGTCCTGCACCTCGGTGCCGACCACCTCGACCTGTTGCGCGCGTGGAAGCTCGAGGAGCTCGTCCGACGCTACAGCGATTTCCTTCCGTGGCCGATCGAGGTCCGCCACGACGGCAAGGACGGGGAAGCACCCTCCTGGAAGCGGGTGAACCAGGGCCGCCCGATCTGGCAGCGGGCCGCGAGCGAGGTCACCAAGGAGCAGTACGTCGAGTTCTACCGGCACGTCTCGCACGCGTACGACGAGCCGCTGGCGTGGAAGCACTTCCGCGTCGAGGGCTCGCAGGAGTTCGCGGGGCTGCTCTACGTGCCGACCCAGCCCCCCTTCGATCTCTTCTCCCCCGAGCCGAAGCACGGCATCCGCCTCCACGTGAAGCGCGTCTTCATCATGGAGGATTGCGATCAACTCCTGCCGCGCTGGCTGCGCTTCGTGCGCGGCGTCGTGGACAGCGAGGACCTCCCGCTGAACGTCAGCCGCGAACTTCTGCAGGACTCCCGTTTGACCCGCGTCATCCGGAAGCAGGTCACCCGGCAGGTCCTCGACGCGCTGGCGCAGCTCGAGGTCGAGCGCCCGGAGGACTACGCGACGTTCTGGAAGACCTTCGGTCCCGTCTTCAAGGAGGGGCTGCACTACGAGCCGGACCAGGTCGAGCGTCTCTCGAAGCTGCTCCGGTACGAGTCGACCGCAGGCGAGGGCTGGGTCTCGCTCGCGGCCTACAAGGCGCGGATGAAGGAGGGGCAGAAGGCCATCTACTACGTGCTCGGTGAGTCGCGCCGGCAGATCGAGTCGTCGCCGCATCTCGAGGGGCTCCGGAAGCGGGGCTTCGAGGTGCTGTACATGACGGACTCCGTGGATGCGTTCGCCGTCCAGGCGCTGTCGGAGTTCGACGGCGTTCCGCTGGTGTCCGCGACCTCGGCGGAGCTCGATCTCGGCGAGGGCGACGACGCGGCCAAGGAGGCCCAGGGGGGGCTCGCCGCGTTGCGGGAGCGGATGCGCGTGCGGCTCGAGGCTCACGTGTCGGAGGTGCGGACGAGCACGCGGCTGACCGATTCGCCGGCCTGCCTGGTGATCCCCGAGGGCGGGCTCGCGCCGCACATGGAGCGGCTCTTCCGGGCCACGCAGCAAGGGCTGCCGGCCCAGAAGCGGATCCTCGAGATCAACCCGGGCCACCCGCTGGTCGTGGCGCTCGAGACGCTGACGGAGAACAAGAGCGAGCTCGAGGGGGTCGACGAATGGATCGACCTGCTCTTCGAGCAGGCGCTGGTGGCCGAGGGCAGCCCGATCGAAGATCCCGGTCGTTTCACGAGGCGGCTGACGGCCCTGCTGACCGACGCGGCCACGCTCGCCGCTCGGGGCTCCTGAGGATTGCAGCGTGCGCGAGGCTCTGGTAGCCCCTCCGCCCATGCGCACGCTGCATCTCCCTCCCGGGCTCGGACCCAAGGCGCGCGGCCTCCATCACGGCCGCGCGTTCGCCCGCGAGATCGCGGAGATCGCGTCCATCCGCAGCGAGCTGGCGCAGGCCCAGGGGCTCTTCCGGTCGGACGACGAGTTGATGGCGGTCGCCGCGCTGCACCTCCCGGTGCTTCGAGCGTTCGACGTGGACCTTCACGACGAGCTGGTCGGGATCGCCGAGGGCGCGGGGCTCGCTCCGGAGCGGCTGGTGGTGCTGAACCACTACACGGATCTGAAGGATCTCGATCCCCGGGTGGCGCTCGGAGCGTCCGCGGTCGATGCCCCGGCCGATGCGCGGGTGCGACCGCACGACGAGGACTGCAGCGCCATCGTCGCGTCGAGCCCCGAGGGGGCGCTCCTCGCCCAGACCTGGGACATGCACGGCTCGGCCGAGCCCTACGTCGCGCTCCTGCACGTCCCCGAGACCGTGGATCCGGACGGGCGGGTCCGGCCCGAGGCGTGGCTGCTGACCATCACCGGGTGCCTCGGCATGGCCGGCATGAACGCCGCGGGGCTCGGCATCACCATCAACAACCTGAAGAGCCAGGACGCGCGGGTCGGCCTCGTCTGGCCGGCGCTGGTGCGGCGGGTGCTGGCGGAGCGTGACGCGGTGTCGGCCCGGGACGTCGTCCTCGCGGCACCGCTCGGAAGTGGGCACCACTACCTCGTGGCCGATGCCGAGCGGGCCTTCGGCATCGAGACCTCGGGTCGGCTCGCGGAGGTGTGGGCCGAGGCGGACCTCACCCGTGCCGCGGCCGGGTTCCACCACGAGAACCACTGCCTCGGCGTGGAGGTCGCCAAGGTCAGCAGCATCGGGCCGACCAGCACGACCCTGGAGCGTCACGCCTGGATCGAGGCGAGCCTGAAGGGCCGACCCGTCGAGGGACTCTCCGACCTGTGGGAACGCCTGGGCTCCCACGAAGGTCACCCCCGCGGCGTGTGCACGCATCTCGCGTCGCCTTCGAGTCCTCACGCGATGAAGACCTGCGCGGGGTTCGCGATGAACCTGACGCAACGACGGGCGTGGGCCGCGTCGGGCTGCCTGCACGGCGTGGCCCCCGAATCGCTGCCGTTCGGGCGTGGGGCCGACTGAGTCGCGGCGCACCGGGCAGTCGAAGCGCGGGCCGCGCTCGCCCCATTGGCCTGACGGGGCCATCGACCCTAGACGGCCCGATCGAGGAACCATGGAACGTCGTACAGCGCTCGTGATCGGCTCGGGGTTCGGGGGTCTCGCGACGGCCCTTCGCCTCCAGAGCATGGGATTCGACACCACCGTGCTCGAGAAGCTCGATGGACCGGGCGGTCGTGCGTACGTGCGGCGCGTCGACGGATTCACCTTCGACATGGGCCCGACCGTGCTCACCGTGCCCCACTTCATCGAGGAGCTCTTCGCCCTCGAGCCGGGCAAGGCAGGACTGTCCGGGCCGGACTTTCCGCCGGACATCCTCCGCGCCGAGCGCATCACCTCCGGGGTGTCCGGGGGGCCGGCGACCTCGCGGTACGTCGACGTCGTTCCGGTGCTGCCCTTCTATCGGATCTACTTCGACGACGGGACGTACTTCGACTACGACGGCGATCCGCAGCACACCGTCGAGCAGATCCGCGCGATCGAGCCTGCGGACGTCGAGGGCTACCATCGCTTCCACGACGCGGCGCGCGCCATCTTCGAGCGCGGCTTCCTCGAGCTCGGGTACACGCACTTCTCGAGCGTGCAGTCGATGCTCAAGGTCGTTCCCGACCTGCTGCGGCTGGACGCCGTGAGGCCGCTGTTCTCGTTCACGAAGCGTTACTTCAAGAGCGACAAGCTACGCGCCGTGTTCTCGTTCGAGCCCTTGCTCGTCGGCGGCAACCCGCTCGCGGTGCCCGCGATCTACGCGATGATCCACTTCGTGGAGAAGACCTGGGGCGTGCATTACGCCAAGGGCGGGACCGGTGCCCTGGTCCAGGGGCTCGTCCGCAAGCTCCAGGATCTCGGGGGTCGCATCCGGTACGGCGCCGAGGTCACGTCGATCGACGTGGTCGATGCGGCGGGCGCGCGGGCGACGGGGCGGCGCGGTCGCCGCATCGCACGCGGGGTGACGCTCGCCGGTGGCGAACGACTCGAGGCCGACGTGATCGTGTCGAACGCGGACTACGCGCACACCTACGGGGCGCTCGTGGACCCACGGGTGCGCCTCGTGCACCACGACGCCCGCATCGCGCTGGCGAAGCAGTCGATGTCGGTGGTCGTCATCTACTTCGGATTCCGCGACGACGGTGCCCCGCTCGACCTGCAGCACCACAACATCATCCTCGGGCCGCGCTACGAAGGGCTGCTCACGGACATCTTCGATCGGAAGATCCTCGCGAAGGACTTCTCGCAGTACCTCCACGTCCCGACCCTGACGGATCCGAGCCTCGCGCCGCCCGGACATCACGCCGCGTACACGCTGATCCCCGTGCCGCACAACGGTTCGGGCATCGACTGGTCGAGCCGGGGCGAACCCTTCGTCGATGATGTGCTCCGGTTCCTCGAGGCGCGGGGCTACATCCCGAACCTGGCGGCGCGCCTGGTGCACAAGAGCTTCATCACGCCGGACTACTTCGAGCACACGCTGAACAGCCACCTCGGCAACGCGTTCGGGCTCGAGCCGGTGCTGTGGCAGTCGGCGTTCTTCCGGCCGCACAACAAGAGCGAGGACCTGGAGAACCTGTACTGCGTGGGCGCGGGGTTCCAGCCGGGCGGCGGCACGCCGAGCGTGATGATGAGCGCGAAGATCACGGCGCGCGAGATCGCCCGCGATTACAAGGTCGCGAGGCATGTCGTGGAGGCTGTCGGGGGCGGGCGCCCGGCGTGATGCGGGGCGTGCCCGGCGCGCTATGGTGCGTCGCATGTCGGAGCATCCGTACTTCTTCACGTGGTCGGCCCAGTCCAAGGCGGCGCCCTTCGAGATCGTCGGCGGTCGGGGCGCGCGATTCGACGTGCGGTCCGGGTCCGGGGAGACACACCCCTGGCTCGACCTCGCGAGCCTGAGCTACCAGGCGAACCTGGGTCATGGGTGCCAGCGCGTCGTCGACGCCATCAAGCGACAGGCCGACGAGCTCCTGTTGACGGTGCCGAGCGGCGCGTTCCCGGCCAAGGAGGCCCTCGCGCGCACGTTGCTCGCGCACGCGCCGCCCGGGTTCACGAAGGTCTTCTTCACCCTCGGCGGTGCGGAGGCGGTCGAGAACGCCTTGAAGATGGCGCGGCTCGCGACCGGCCGGCACAAGCTGGTGTCGCGGTACCGCAGCTACCACGGGGCGTCCATGGGCGCGCTGAGCCTCAGTGGCGACCATCGGCGTCCTCCGCTCGAGCCCGGGCTCGTCGGGGTGACCCACGTGCTCGACTGCTACGAGTCCCGTCTGCCGGGCGGTTCGAGGGTCGTGGAGGGGGGCGGCTCGGCCGAAGCGCTCGCGCGCACGCTCGATCTCGAAGGCCCCCGCTCGGTGGCAGCGATCTTCCTCGAGCCCGTTCCGGGCGCCAATGGCGTGCTCATCCCGCCCGACGGCTACTGGCCGGCCGTGCGCGAGGCCGCCGACCGCCACGGCACGCTCCTCGTGGCTGATTGTGTGCTCGACGGCTTCGGGCGCCTCGGGAGCTGGTACGGCTTCGAGCGGCTCGGGGGCGCGCCAGACCTCATCACCGTCAGCAAGGGCATCACCGGGGGCTATGCGCCGCTCGGGGCCGTGCTGGTGCACGAGCGGGTGGCCAAGGTCTTCGAGGATCAGGTCCTCTGGGCGGGCCTGACGTTCTACGGGCATCCCCTCGGGGTCGCGGCCGGGCTCGAGGCGCTGCGCGTCTACGAGGACGAGGGACTGATCGAGCGGGCGGCGTCGCTCGGCGAGGAGTTCGCCGGCTGGGTCGCGGCCCTGCAGGATCGACACCCCACGCAGGTGCCGAGGACCCGCGCGCTGGGGTTGCTCGCGGGCCTCGAGATCGAGGGCGATGACGCCCGCTTCGCTCGGCTCGGGCGCGCCCTCGAGGCGCGCCGCGTCTACACCCACCTGAACCCCAGGATCCGGACCCTCGTGCTCTCGCCCCCGCTCGTCATCGGCGCGGAGGAGCTTCGGGACGGCCTCGCTCAGGTCGAGGCCGCCCTCGTGGAGAGCGCCTGAGTCTCCGCCCGAGAACGGAGCCGTCGCCCGTGAACGCCGCGTCACGGGGCGAGACAACCCGTCTCGCCGCGCGTTCTCGAGGGTCCTTCAGAGCTGGAAGGAGAACTCACCGGGGCTGCTCACGCCGCCCACGCTGAGCGGCCCGACCGCCTGTTGCACACATTGTTCGGTCGGCGTGCCCG
>CAIKNO010000023.1 GCA_903828805.1 uncultured Sandaracinus sp.
CTCAGGCGAGACGGACACGGACACCGACGACGGGGCGACGGAAAGCAAAAACCCCGCGAAAAGCGGGGTTTCTAGAGTGCCCAGAGACAGAATCGAACTGCCGACACGGGGATTTTCAAGACGCGGGCGAGTCCCCCTCGATCCCAAGGAATCTCAGTGGGCCGCGCGGATCACTGCACCCCGCGGTGACATTGATCGTGACAGGAAGTAGCGGACACCCCGGACGCCGCGGGCGCCGCTCGGGGCGCGTGTCAGGTCAGTCCGCGCGTAGGTCCTCCAATAGTGAGCTCAAGTAGGCCTCCTCGTGCACGCCGCATCCACGCTCCCGCATCGCCTCCGCGAGGTCTGGATCCCAGGGCGTGTCTGGAATGGTTCGAGCGGTAAGCGGGGGGCCAGGAGGACCCGCTAGGTACGTGCTGGCGTCGAGGCGCCAGGGCACTGCGCCGGCGAGTTCAAGCGTCCAGCTCGCGATCTGCAGACCTGCGGGGTCGAAGTCTGCGCGAACCCTGAGCTCGACGCCGGCCGCGGCCAGCGCACGCAGGAGCCGGCGCGTGGCGCCTCGGAGGTGTCCCGCGGTGCAGACCACGGGCGCGCAACGGGCGCCGAGTCGCTCAGCCGCCGCCGCGACGATCGCCGGGTTTTCGCAAACGTACACCGCACGTCCCGCGAGCCCCTCGAAGCGCGGCGGTTGGCGGACGATCTGGCGAAGCGTGAGCGCGCAGGCCTCGCCCGCGTCCGTGTACATGCGCAGCATGCGGTCGGTGAGGTTCTCGGAGCCGCCGGCGAGCCCGAGCACCAGCACAGGCGCGCTCAGCTCGTCACAGAGCACACCGGCAGCGGCCCAGCACTCGCGCCGCTCCTCGGCTCCATCCCACGCATCGAGTCCGCCGTACGCGGCGGCCGCGCGAACGAGCAAGGTCCCGAGGGGTCTGCCCTCGTCGAGCGCATGCGCGTCCCCGACCGTGCGGGCGGCGAGCTCTGGCAGCACCGTGCCCGCCTCGGGCCAGCCGTCCAAGACGCGCAGCGCGGTCTCGACCAGCGCGCGCGCGGCTCTCGGATCGTTGCTCGACAACCTCGCGAGCACTCCATCCGCACGAAGCGCGTCGTACCACGCGACCAGCCACGTCCTGCCGCCCGCCCGAGCTCGCACGTCGGCACCAAGCCGCTCCCATTCCTCACGCCGCGCGAGTGCCTCGCCGGCGCGGTCGCGGATCGGACCCTCGAGATACTCCAGCCCCTCGACGAGATCGTCGCAGATCCGCGCCGCGGCGAGGATCGCCGCCACCTGCGCGACGTCGACGCGCAGCGCCACGTCGGGCCTTCCGGGCGCGCGCCCGAGGATGCCTTCGAGGTGCGCGCGCTCTTCCCCGCTCGGCGCCGCGATCATCACGGTCGCGGGCAGTGCCCGCCCTGCCTCGAGCGTCTTCCGCAGCCGCTCGCGGAACCGGCGCATCACCGGAGCGCCCAGCACGTCCTGCAGCCGCATCGGATCGTGGATCACGAGAGAGCCTTGGCGCCGTCCCCGTCGGTGGCTCGCACCCGGACCCTAGCCTCACCGTTCCACACCCAGCGTGTCTCGTGCACCGCGTCGAGGCCGGGGCGCGTGACGAGCTGGTAGATGGCGAGCGCAGGGACGGTGGAGTAGCAGCCCCACTCGCGCTCGCTCGTCATGACGAAGTCGAGGTCGAACGCGGTGAGGAGGCCCATGCACTTCGCGCGCATGTCGGTGTCGACGCCCACGAACGCCTCGTCCATGAGGATCAGGCGCGGGGCCTCGGGCGAGGCGCTCTTGTAGTGGGCTGCCGCGGCGGCGAGCAGCGGCAGCGTGAGGGCGACGGCCTTCTCGCCCCCCGAGCCCGTGCCGTAGGTGCGTCGCGTGAGGGGGACCCAGCGCGCGTCCTGCCGGCGCTCGATCACGAACTCGTGCCATCGGCGGTAGTCGAGGGCGCGGGAGAGGTGCTCGCGCCACGTCCCGGTCTGAGCCTCGCTCCGCTCGGCTTCGATGCGGCGCTTCAGGAACTCACCGACCGCGATCCGATCCTCGGGCGACCAGACCCCCTGGACGGAGCGCAGGCGCTTGCGCGCCGCGTCGACCTCGGGATCTCCGTCTCTCACCTCCCACTTGAACCGCAGACTCATGCCAGTGCTGAGAGGCCGGCTCTCGATCTCGCGGTTCATGTCGAGCACGTTGTCCTCGGCTTCCCGGATGCGTTCCTGCAGGTGCAGCGCGACCACGCCGACGAGGTGGTTCTCGAGGATCTCGCGCTCCCGTGCGTCCAGGATGCGCTCGCGATCCGCGAGATCGTCGGCGATCGTCCCATGGAGAACATCGGGCGTGAGGCTCCGGCCCTCGTAGGGGATCGTCACCAGCGAGACGTCGGCTTCGGTCTCGAGCACCGGCGCGAGGCCACGGGCCACGAGCGCGGTGGAGAGATCGACGAAGCGATGCTGAACCTGGGTGCTCACGCGGTTCCAAGCGTCGTCGGCGTACTCGACTTCGGCGAGCTCGCGGTCGAGCCGCCGCGCATGTTCGATGGCGGCGGTCGGGGACCAGTCAGCGCTCACGTCGAGGGTACGCCAGTCCTCGCTCAGCACGCCCAGCAGGCGCGTACGTGCCAGCCCCTGAAGGTCCGAGCTCGCACGGCGCCGCCCCGCGTCGGCTCGCTCGACCTCCTCGGAGTGCCGTTCGTAGAGCGCCTGGGCCCTCGCGCTTCGCTTGCTCTCCCGGTCCTTGTCGGCCTCGTACGCCTTCTTCTCTCGGACGAGCTCACCCCGGCGGTCGTGAGCCGCGGCGAGCCTCCGCTGGAGCTCTTCGATGGTGTCCTTGAGGGTCGCGTGCAGCATCTCGTGCAGCGCCCGGGCCGCGGCCGCACGCTGGTCCGACTCGACGAGGCGTTCTTCCTGCTGGAGAAAAGTGGCTCGAAGGCGCTCGAGCTGCTCGATGTCCCGCTCATGCCGGGTGCGCTCGCGCTCGAAGCTCGCGAGCAGGCGCCAGCGCTGATTGAGCGCGTCCTCGACTTCGCGGAGGCGCTCGAAGAGCACCTCGAGCCGGTCGACGAACGCGGTGAACCGCAGGTCCTCGGCGGTGCGGATGAGCTGCGCGCGCTGCTCGTCGAGCCTCTGCCGTGCGAGGGCTTCCTCGCGCTCGGCGGCGACGAGCGCGTCGCGCTGCTCGCGGACCGCCTGCGACGACGCGACCAGTGCGAGCAGCGCCCCCTGGAGATCGTCCTCGCGCGGGGCCCGAGCCCGCTCCTCGGAAGCGATGGCCTCGCGCCGGGCGACCTCGGCGGACTGAGTGACCAGCACCTCGAGCGCCGCCGTGAGCTCGGCGAGGCGCCGCTCCAGCTCGGCAAGGCGCGCCCTCCTCGCGAGCTCGCGCGCTCCTTGTCCGACGTGCTCGGGTCTCGCCTTGCTCGCGAAGCCCCGGAGCGGCCCCATCTCGAAGCGCCCGTCGGCCGAGACCCAGACCGCTCCGGCACCGGGCTCGGCGCCGATGCCGCCGAGGATTTGCACGACGACCTCGTCCGCCACCTGCCCGGCGCGCGCGTGCTCGTGATCGATGGCCGGGAGGAGCCACGACGCGAGCGAGCGAGCCGGATCGATGGGCGAGGTGGCTCGGAGGCTCAGGTCGGCGATGCCGTCGGCGAGCACCGAGCCGTCGGGCATCACCCAGGCGTCGAGAAGGCCGGATCCCTCGAGGGCAGCCTCGAGCCCCGCGCGCGCCGTCGGCTCGACGTGCGCGCGAAAGTCGCAGAGCGCCCAGAGCGGCGCGCCTGGGCGATCGAGCCGCGCGCTGGCATCACGCCAGCTAGGCGTGCTGGGGGGAAGGTGCTCTCCGCGCACCAGGCGCCCCTGCTCGTCCTGCGCCGCCGCGAGCTCGACCCTTCGCTCTTTCGTCCGCGCCTCGATCCCGGCTCGCTCGGACGCGAGCGCGCGCACCACCCGGTCGTACGCCTGGTCCACCGCTTCACGGATCGGCCCGCGTCCGTGGCCAGTCTCGGCGAAGAGCCCCAGCGCTTCCACGAGCACGTCGAGATCGGTGAGGCGCAGGACCGTCGTCGACTCGGCCCAGGCCTCGAGGGCGGCGATGGCGCCATCGCGCACCGCATCGCGCGTCGCACGGCAGCTCTCTTCGCGTGCCCGCGCGTTCTCCAGCGCCGAGCCGGCGCGCTCTCGCTCGCGAATGGTGCCGAGGTGACTCTGGCGCGTCGCCTCCACCTCTGCGATCTCGCTTCGAAGGTGTTCGGCCTCGCGCCGCCGCTTGGCGACCGCATCGGTGAGTAGGGCCCGCTCCGAGGCCTCCGCCGCGCCCTCGATCCCGAGCTCGGCTAGCAGGGCCCGCGCCTCCGATCCCGCCTCATTGGCCTCGTGCCAAGACTTCGCGACGAGCGCTTCCCCGTCACGCTCGTCCTGCGCTCGGCGCTCGACCTCGGTGCGCCGCTCGTCGCGGTCCGTGCGGACCCGGCACGCCTCTTCAGCGGCGCGCGCGCGCGCCTGCTTCGCCTCCTCGAGCCGGCTCGCATCGCGGTGCGCCGGGTCGCTCTGGAGCGCCTCCAGCGCCGCGGCGTTGGCGGCCTGCTCTTGCTCGATGCGCGCAAGGTCGGCGGTGATTGACGTGAGCGCAACACCGGCCTCCGCGAGCTCGGCCTCGGCCTCGCGCCGCCTCCGCTGAGCGGTTTCGTAAGCCCCGTGCTCCTGTCGCACCGCATCGGCGCGCCGACGTGCGGCGAGCTGCACGTAGCGGCGGTAGGTCTCGAGGAACTTCCCGGTGGCGCCCAGGGCGGCTCGCTGCCCCTCGAGCGCGTCCCGGTCGACCTCCAGCCCGCGGAAGGCTTCGGCGACGTCGCCGAGCACGCTCTCCGACGGGGGTGGCAACGCCTCGGTGAGCGCGCTCGAGAGCATCTCGGTCTCGAGCTTCCGGGCGAGCTGAGGGCGTCGGAGCTGGATCAGGAGTTCGATCAGCGCCGCGTAGCGATGGGGCCCCAGGCCGAAGAAGGTGTGATCGAGCGCCGCGCGGTACCCCGCAGCGTCGTCGTACACGGTGCCGAGCTCGCCCAGGGCCTCCTCGAGCTTGCGCCGGCCGAGCGGTACGCCGCTCGGGTTGGCGAGATCGAGGTCTCGTCCGACGCGACGCTCGGTGACGAAGAGCCATCGGCTCGGCGCCCCCTTCCCCTGGACTGCCTTCATCCCGCAGCCGATGGTCCGGTATTGCGGCACGCCGTGCTCGTCGAGGCGACCGAACTCGAGCCAAGTGTAGCCTGTGCGGTCCTGGTGGCGGCCGCCCATGAGGAGGTGCCACTCGATCCGCTTGCTCGGGTCACCGTCGGGCTCGACGCGCGACGGCGTGATCTCCCCGTCGAGCAGGAAGGGCAGCTGCAGCGCGAGGATTCTCGACTTGCCGGTACCGTTGTTCCCGCGGAGCAGGAGTCGGCCATCCTCGTAGAGGAGCTCGATCCGATCGAAGAGGTAGAGGTTCAGCAGGCCTCCGCGCAGGGGCTTCCATCGGGGCTTGGTGGGGGTCGGCAGCGTCACGCGTCTTGCCCTTCCGCAGCCGCGACGAGCGCGTAGCGCCCGATCGCCGGGCGCGGGACGACACCGGCGTCGGTCCGCCGCACCAGGCGGAGACCGGCGAGAAGATCGAGCGCACGCTCCGTCACCACTTGCTCGGCGCCGGGTGCGGTGGCGTCCTTGCGCCAGTGGCCGCGATGCAGGGAGACGAGCTCGGCAACGTGGCCCACGAGGACCGAGAGCGGCACGGGCTCTCCGGGGGCGCGCCGCGCGTGGTCCGCAAGGTGCTCGGCCAAGAGCAGCGCCACGTGCCCATCGGTGCCCTCGTCGGGCAGGGCGAGATCGGTCGCGTCGCCCA
>CAIKNO010000024.1 GCA_903828805.1 uncultured Sandaracinus sp.
CCTCAACGACGACGGCCTCGCCGAGCTGCTCGTGGCCTCCTACGGCCGCTCGCCGAACCACCTCTGGCAGGCCGCTCGAGGCAGCGACGGGGTCACGTTCACCAACCGCAGCGTCGCGTCGGGCTATGCCTTCGACGCGAACGCGACGTGGGAGGACAACCAGTTCGCGCGCTGCTACTGCCAGGCGAACCGCACCGCCGAGGGCTGCGCGGGCGTGCCGGCCTCGCTCCTCGACTGCGGCTCGATCAACTGGAGCCACGAGACCGATCGCCAGCCCTTCCGGCTCGGCGGCAACAGCGGCTCGACGGTGTGCGCCGACGTGGACAACGACGGCGACATCGATCTGCTGACCACCGAGATCAAGCACTGGTGGGCGGGCAGCGGCGCGGACGGCGCCGAGCTGCTGGTCAACAGCGGCGAGGACGAGGTCCGCTTCGATCGTCCCGGACGCGCATCGATGGGCCTCGAGGTGCCGCACGCCGACGCGACCCAGTGGGACGAGGGCTTCATGACCGCGGCCATGTTCGACTTCGATCTCGACGGGTGGACCGACGTGTGGCTCGGCGGCAGCGACTACCCCGGCAACCACGGGCTGCTCTACCACCAGACCGGCCCGCTCCAGTTCGAGGCCGTGTCGCTCGCGGACGGCATCGACCACCACCGCAGCCAGGGCGTCGTCGCGGCGGACTTCGATCGCGATGGCGATCTCGACGTCGTCCTCGGACACTCGACCGCCCGCTGCGGCGCGCCCGACGACTGCTACGCGACCCGGCAGGTCCGCTTCTTCGAGAACCTCGCGGGCGCGGACGCGAACTTCTTGCAGCTTCGCCTGGAAGGTGGGCTGGGCAGCAACCGCGCCGCGGTCGGCGCGCGCGTGACGGTCACGGCGGGCGGCGTCACCCAGACCCGGGACGTCGAGGGCGGCCACGGACACTACGGCGAGCAGAGCGACCTCGCGGTGTCGTTCGGCCTCGGCACGGCCTGCGAGGCCGACGTCACGATCCGCTGGCCCGACGCTGCGCGCACGATGGAGTCGTGGCACCTGACGGCCGGGCATCGGTTCCGCATCGCGCAGGGCGCGCCGCCCGTCACCGACGACCCCTGACTTCGACCGATGCCCGCGCGGCCCGTCCCGCACGCCCCGCGTGGGGCGTCGCGGGCGGGGTCGCCCATCGCGCCCACCCTGTCCCCGAGGCCACCCGTGCGCCGCCTGTCTGCCTGGTTCTCGTTCTTCTACGCCGTCGAAGGGCGCCTGCGCCGACGCGACTTCGTCCTCGGCCTCTTCGCCCTCGGCGCGCTGCTCGGCGCCCTCGACGGACTCCTCTCGACGGTCCTCCCGGCGCGCACGGCGGTGGCCGCCGCCGCGCTCGCGAGCGCGCTCTGCCTCGCCACGCGCCGCTGCCACGATCGAGGGCACTCGGCGTGGTGGCTCTCGTGGGCCGCCCTCCCCGTGATCGGTCCCCTCTGGCTGGGGTTCGACCTCCTCGTCCGTCGAAGCACCGAGGGCGACAACCAGTACGGCGCCGATCCCACGCGCAGCACCGTCGATTACCTCACCGTCGAGGACCGTACGGCGCCAGGCGAGCGGCCCTCGACGCACGTGGACGAGGTGACGCGGCTGCACCGCACGGAGGTGTTCGCCGTCGCGCAGCCCCGCTCGGTGCAGGAGGTGCGCGACGCGCTCGCCCGCACCCACGGGCCCGTGTCCATCGGAGGCGGGCGCTTCTCGATGGGGGGCCAG
>CAIKNO010000025.1 GCA_903828805.1 uncultured Sandaracinus sp.
CCGTCTATTGCAGTGCGGCGCTCTTCCCGTTCCCCGAAACCGCCTCGCACAACCGATGTGTAGCGGTGCAGCGTGTCGCTTATCTCCCCGTGCCCCGCTTCTCGTTTTTCGTTCTCGCACTCGTTCCTTCCCGACGCTCAGCCAAGTGGCACGGACTCACTCGGAGTTACCGGCTAGCGGCCGTGGGCAGTGGGGAATACTATCTACCCGGTCGCGTTCCACTAGACATGCGCCCGGGACCTTGGGGGGCTTTTAGGCTCACTGTGTGAGGATACGCTCGCTGCGAGCAGCGGCGTGAAGTGGGGGGGGGCGGTGTGGGCCTTAACCCTACCCCCCGGCGGTTTCATATTATTGTTGAAGCAGATCTCAAATAGGATTCATCGTCATTTCCCCGTCCGACACGTGCGCCCTCAACCCCCAAACCTGATCAGTTTGGGCGGCCCTAGCCAGGCCAACAGTGATATCACCTGCTTATTCTCGTCCGTCTGCTTTGTGACTGAAAAGAAGCACCCGGCTTCTTTTCGTTACGTGGCAACGCACGAGGGCAAGGGCACCCCCGTAGCTCGACCAACGTCGCAGTGAGAGCGTGCAACGACACCCGGTCGTTGCTTCGCGCTATCGCTGTGTCCTTCAACCGACAACCTCGCCATCCGATCGCTCTTCGTCGATCGCGCAGGCGGAGTTTCAAACCCGTTCTTCCTCGTTTTCTTTTTTCCTCGCGATGTCTTCACAGCCTCCTGCTCCTCTCGCCTCGGCGCCAGGGGTCGGCTCGCGGCACGGGGCTTCTAGCAGGGTGTCGACGGCCTCGCGCGTAACGTCCTCGGCATTCGTCTCGGCGGCATTCTCTCGTTCCATTTTCGCCCGTATCTTTGACGACGTTCCGAACGGACCGTACCACAAGGCCTCCGACCTCGCGGACGACGCCCCGTCGTGCACGGCGGCGCGGGTCGACATCCGGCTTTCCTCGTTTTCCGTCGCGCTGGGGCAGCTCCCTCCGGACGACGCCCTCGAGCGCACGGACTCGTCGACGCGAGCGTTCGCGACGGCGGCTCGTCATTCGCTGCCTTCGCTACTCAACGGCACGCGCTCGAGTCTCCTCGCCGTCCCGACGCTCCTCCGCTCTATCACCGACGACAACGCAGCATCGTTAGCGGCGTCTGCGCGGCCCCTGTCCGACGCGGCCCCTCCCGCCTCGGCGGCCGCACCGCCGCCCTCCGACGGTAGCGAGTCGCCGACGACATCCGCGTCGACGGCGCCGTCTCCGGCTCGGGCCGCTGCCATCGATACCGTGGCGTCGCGAATTCGCTATGATTTGGCGTCTCTCACGAGCGACGCCGCTGGGCTCATGCTCGGCGACGGTGAGTTCGGTCTCGCGGAACGGTTATCGATCCTTTCGAACAAGCAGCTGTTTTTTTCGAGACACCGACGCGGCGCGGCCCTTCGCCGTCGGCGACACGGCGACGCCGCAACTACGGGCGGCGTTCCGCATCGCGGACGAGTCACTGTCCGTGCACGGCCCGACCATCGAAGCAGCCAACGATGATACGATCGCCGGCGCAGCCGAGATGCGCGCGTCGTCAGCTGCGGCAGCTGATGCCGATTTCGACACCGCCGAGGGAGGGTCACACGGGCACTCCGTCGAGGACATCACCGAGTTCCCCGACGCTCCGGCATCTCTATTGGAGGCAGCACCGCGCGCCCACGTCCTGGCGGCCCCGCGCAACCTCCACGTCGCGTCTGCATCGGCACGCGGCTACGCCGACGGCGACATCATACCCCCCTCTAGAATGGGAGAGCTCACGCTCGCATCGACATCGACAGCGCACGCACACGCGGCTTCGCCACTGGGTGGCGCAGTCATCCTGCGTCCGTCTACGGCGGTCGGCAGCGGCGGCGGCCTCGCCCCTCCTCCCCCGCACTACGGCGGCGGCGGCGACGGCTCTGCGCTACCTCTCCCTCTCCCCGGCTACGCGCCGACCGCGCCGTCGCTCTTTCACCCGTGGCTCGGCGCGGCGCCGTGGATTGGCGGGCAGCACCTACCGTTTGGTACCCCGTCGATGCTTTACCCGGGCATGTATCCGCCGTCCTTGCATGGCCCTCCTCACACGGCAGCGATGTCAGCCGCCCCTCGCATCGCTGACGACGACATCAACCAGCCGGACACGCCCCACGAGATAGAGGCGCGCGGCAAGCTCCTCTACAACTTCCGCTGCAACGAGACCGCGATGACACGTCGTGCCCACCTCCGCGGGCACACAAACCCCGTAACGCGCGCTCGGCCATCGTCCCTGCGGCGCCGGCGGTTTCAGCGACGGGCCACTCGGGCCCGTCCGCCCCCTCCGTCCTGGCCTCGACGGCAACTGCTCGCTCGGCACCGCTGGCCGCCTCCGCGTTGGCATCGGGCACTTCCGCTGTCCGTGCGGCGAGCGTGAGCCAGACGCTAGCGGCGCCGCTGCCTGTTACACGTCCTCCAACTTCTTCCGCTGCCACTGCCACTGCGGGCGGTGGCGTCGCACCGACAGATCCAACTACAACGCCGTCTTCTTCTGCCCCGACACCTCGGTCGGCAGCGGCGGAAGTTTCCGCAGCTTTGTCCCCACCTCCAGCTATGGCTGCTCGCAGTACCGCTCCTCGTGCATCACTCGCGAGCTCGCCATCAGCCGCTGGTGCGACCGGCAGTCTCAATTCATCTACACACACTCGTACAACAATCGATTCGTCCTCCCCTGCTCTAGTACCTCGGCTAGAAGCAGAAAAGGCGCCAGCACCGTCTATCGCCCGTCCTTCCGCATCCACTTCACTCGCTCGTCCTCTATCGCGCGGTCGCTCGACGTCTCGCAAGTATGAGATCGCGGCCACTTCGTCGCCCGTGACGAGCGCCACATCTGCGACCGAGCCTCCTCGTCTGGCTGCGCCAACCACACAGGCCTCGCCTTCGTCTCGTCCCGATGCTCTTGGAGCTCGCGTCGGCGCGTCTGCCCCCGCGGCAGCCTCAGGTGCACCGTCCCCTGAGCACGTCCAACCTCGTCATTCGACATCGCTGGCACCTGCCGCGACGCCTGCTGCGCCGTCTATTGCAGTGCGGCGCTCTTCCCGTTCCCCGAAACCGCCTCGCACAACCGATGTGTAGCGGTGCAGCGTGTCGCTTATCTCCCCGTGCCCCGCTTCTCGTTTTTCGTTCTCGCACTCGTTCCTTCCCGACGCTCAG
>CAIKNO010000026.1 GCA_903828805.1 uncultured Sandaracinus sp.
CCATCCTTCGTCGTACGTGTCGATGGTGCCGTTCTGGATGTCCCCGGCGCCGGTCACGTCCCACGTGAAGCCGTCCCCGTCGGTGAGGGTCTGGGTGACGGACGTCGTCCCGCACTGCGCCTCGGCGCGTCCGGGCCCGGCCACCGCGAGGCAGAGTGCGAGCAGACACGCTGCCTTGATCGATGATTGCTGCATGAAATCCCTCCACCCCGCTGATATCAGCAGCGGTGGGCGGGTGTCGAGCGGGGTCCACCACAGCGTCCTCTTCACGCCGACCGTGCGTCGTTTCGCCCCGCCCGCAGGGGGTGACGACGACACGTCCCCCGCCTGGAGACGGGGGTCGAAGGCGCGGCGCCGCGGCACCGCGCCCCCGGTTCAGAACGAGATCGAGGCGTCGAGCAGGTAGGGGTCGGACGACGAGGCGCCGCCCTCGCCACGGATCTCGAAGTAGTACGGCGCGAGCCGCAGGCTGGCGCGGGCCGGGTCGTCCACGTTGACCTGCCGCGTCGCCGAGCCGCCGGCGGGGATCGTGATCTCCGCGAGCAGCGTGAGGGTGGTGCCGATCATCGCGTGCGTGCGCACGCGCAGCCCGTGCGAGCGCGGGGCGCGGACGACGATGCGCGGCGCGTAGCCTTCGTAGCGGATCCAGTCGACGTCCGACGCCGACGTGATGAACCCGCGCAGCAGTCCGTCGTTCGTCACGAGCGAGGTGCTTTCCGCCGTCTCGTTGGGCTCGCCCTCGTCGAGCTGGCCGGTCCGGCGGACCGACACGCCCCGCGGACCCGTCCCCCACGAGGTGTACGGATGGTAGGTGCCTGGACCGAAGCGCACGCAGTGCATGCGACCGGTGCCCCCGTCCGCGACGAGGGCGTCGAGCCGGTCGTCGCCGTCGAGGTCGCCGACGAAGCGCACCCCCCCGCCGTTCGTGCTGGCCGCCCGCGGACCATCGACGAGCGTGGTGGCCGAGGTGCGGAAGCGCAGGATGGGGCCGTTGCCCGCGATGCCGACGAGGTCCTGATCTCCGTCGCCGTCGACGTCGAAGTACCACCCGTTGCGGTCCGTGCGCTCGGCGGGCGCTGCGCCATCGAGATCGACCGCGACCTGCAGCGAGCCGGCGGCCGGCGCGCCGATCGCCGCCCCCGTCCGCGGGTCGAAGCGGAACAGGTAGCTGCCTGCCCCGGGGTTGGGGACGGCGTCCGTGTTCGAGCTGAAGAACGACACCTCCGCCGTCACCTCCGAGACGCCGTCGCCGTCGAAGTCGTGCACGAGGAGCTCGTTCACGGACCCTGCGAAGAGCCCCGGCATCGAGGCCACGAAGCAGCCCGGACACGCGTTCGTGAGGGTCCCGGTCGCTGCGCCGGAGGCGCGGGCGTAGCTGTACGCGAAGGAGTCACCCGACCACGTCGAGGGAGAGAACGACTGCGAGTAGCCGGTGCCGAAGACGATCTCGGCACGGCCATCGCCGGTCGTGTCGGCCAGCCCGAAGCCGTTCGTGTAGATCGGTCGGCCGTTCGGGGCTGCGATCAGCGCCCGCTCCACGACGCGTCCGGTGGCCGCGTCGTAGCTGCTCACGCGCACGCTCCCGTTCCAGTCCATCGTGACGATCTCGGCGTACCCGTCGCCGTCGAGGTCGCGCGCAGCGTACGAGCCGGCGTCGTACACGCCGTAGCTCGCGGCGGTGGGGATCGATTCGATGCCCGTCGGCGTGAGGCGCAGCACCGTGAGCTGGCTGTTCGGTCCGCCGATCCACTCGAGGTTGCGCGTGTAGCTGCCGCTCCGGTCGACGTCCGCGAAGACACCCGTGCGGCGCAGCGTGTTCGCCGCGCCCGTCGTCTGCCACAGCACGTCGCCGTGGTGGCTGACGATCATCGCGCCGGTCGAGTTGCCGAGGGCGATCTCCGCGGCGCCGTCCTGGTCCATGTCGGCGACCGACGCGAACGGCGGTGTGTTGCCGGTCACGTTCACCGGCCAGCTGCCCGGGCAGACCTCGGCGCACCAGCGGTCGACCACCTCGTCGCAGTCGTTGTCGACGCCGTCGCAGGTCTCGCTCGCGGTCGGATGCACGGTCGCGCGCGAGTCGTCGCAATCCCAGTTCGGCGTGCCGTTCATGTCCGGATCGCGGGACACCGCGAAGCCGAGCGGCACGCCGCAGCGACGGCGCGCCTCGACGCCGACCGGGGCCCAGCCGTCGCCGTCGTTGTCGGCGTAGATGTCGAGGAGCGGCAGGCCGTCGTCGATGAGGCCGTTGCAGTCGTCGTCCGCGTCGTTGCAGACCTCGGTCGTGCCCGGGAAGATGTCGGCGTTCGAGTCGTTGCAGTCGCCGGCGATGTTCGCGTAGCCCATCGGCATCGCGCACGCGCTGACGCTGGCGGCCGCGCCGCCATATCCATCGCCGTCGAGGTCGAGGAAGAACACCGACGAGACCTCCTCGTCGATGAGGCCGTTGCAGTTGTCGTCGAGGGTGTTGCACTCCTCGATGCGGCCCGGATAGACGCTCCCATTGCCGTCGTCGCAGTCGCGGTCGGACACGCCGGGGCAACGGAAGTACGTGTCGCCGTCGGTGTCGAGGTCGTCCGTCAACCCGTTGCAGTCGTCGTCGCGGCCGTTGCAGGCCTCGACCGCCGGGGCGACCGCGCCCTCGCACGCGCCCCACGCGCCGTCCGCGCCGCAGGTCTGCACGCCATCGCGGCAGATGCCCGCGCTCCGGGTCTCGGGGTCGCCCGGCCAGCACGGCTGGGTCTCGCCCTCGAGGCAACTGCAGTCCGCGCCGCCCGCGCCCGGCTCGTCGACGAGGCTGTCGCAGTCGTCGTCGAGGCCGTTGCAGCTCTCGGTCCCCGCCATGCCCGGGGTCGCGTCGCACACGAGCACCGTGCCCGCCTCGCTGCATCGCAGGACCCCGGCCGCGGCGCACGTGCCGGTGCCGCCGACGCAGTTGGCGCCGAGGGTCTCGAAGCCCTCGTCGGTGCGCCGATCGCAGTCGTTGTCGGCGCTGTCTCCGCAGAGCTCGGCCGCGTCCGCGTGGCTCGTGGGGTCGGCGTCGTCGCAGTCGGGGCCCTCACAGCGTGGGCCGTCACCGTATCCGTCGCCGTCGGCGTCCATGCACGCGTCGACAGCGAGGATGCACGCGCCGTCCACGCAGAGGGTGCCCTCCGAGCAATTCGAGTCGCCCTGGCATGGAGGAACCCGGCTCTCGCCGCACCCCCAGAGCCCCGAGGCCAAGGCGAGCAGCCCCAGCGACCACGTCCCCTGCCGGACCCCACGTCCCCACGCTCGTGTCATCACGCCTTCGCCTTCCCGACGCCGCCGCGCGCCAACCCCCGGTGTCAGCGCACCAGGTCGCGGAAGACTACTACGCTTGCGCCCGACCTGGGCGGCACCGCGGCACTGCGGCCTGCCCAGCGTCGTCAGGTCACGCGAACTTGTCGACCAGCACGCCGGGTCGGTCGAGGCCTGCGCGGCTCAGCTCGCGCACGAGGGAGGCCTGTCCCTGGGCGTCGAGCGTGGTCAGGTCGAAGCGGTCCAGGATCGCCTTGAGGGCGCGGAGCTCGTTCAGGTTCGCGCGCGTGTTGCGCGGATCGCCGGGGCCGTCGCCCCGCGCCTGACGATCCTGGGGCCCGCCGTTCTCGGGTTCTCCCGGGCGCCGCTCGGGGCCGGCCGGGCGCAGACGCTCCGCGTCGAAGCCGGCGTCTTCGATGGCCTTCTTGAGGCCGGGGCCCACGGGCAGCTCGGCGTCGCGGAACGCCTGGCGGATGTTCTTGACGTCGGCGGTCCCGAGGTTCTTCGGGTTGTAGTCCTTCAGGATCGACGCGACCTGCGAGGCCTGCTCGTCGGTGAGCATCGCGGACCGCGGCGCAGCACGCCCGGAGTCCCGGGTCTGGACCGGGTCGCGTGTCTGCAAACCGTTGAACTGCTGGACCTTCATGGTCGTGCCTGCCCGTCGTGGTGTCCCCTGCGGACGCCGGTCCGACGCGTCTCGGACGATCTCACGGATCCTTGAGGGAAGGCCTCATTTGCGTCAACCCGCGCCGCGTGGCCCCGTCGGGCCGCCGTTCTCGGTCGGTGCGCACGAGGCACCTCGAGGGCGCGGGCGGGGGTGGCCGGGGGCACGCATCTTTCCTAGCCGAACAGGGCCAGATCGTCGCCGAGCAGAGGGTACTGCGCGGCGTCCGCGTTCCCCTCGAGCGAGAGGAGCCGGCGCAGCGCGCGGTGGACGGTCGCGGGCGAGAGGCGCCTGCCGCCGTCGACCGGAGCGAGCGTCACCGGGTCGAGTCCCCTCGGGCGCTGTCCGTCGTCCGTCGCACCGATCACGCGGTCGCCGCCCCTCGCGCCGTCGGGCAACAGGACCATCATGCTGGTGCTCGGCCAGTGGTCCTTGCCGGCGTACTGGTTCGTCCCGTTGTACGTCGGGCCCCGGCCGAAGTCGGACCCCACGACGATCAGCACGCGGTGTCCGAGGCCCGCGCGCTCGGCTTCCTGCCGGATGAAATCCACGCCGGCGAGCAGCTTCGCGAGCTGCCGCACGTGGAGCTGATCGTGGCTGCCGTGGGTGTCGAAGCCCCCGATCGTGAGGCTCGCCGCGACCGAGACCCCCGCGGCGAACGCGCTCATGGCGAGCTGCGTCTGCTGCATCATCAGCTGAGGGTCGTAGAGCTCGTAGCCGGGAAGCTCCATCAGCGACTCGGGCAAGACCAGCGCGCCGAGGTCCGCCGTGCCGAGCCGCGCCCGCTCCATGCGTTCCATCGCGCCGCGCATGCGCGGCAGGCTCGCGGCCTCGCGGTCCGCAGCGAGGCGCGCGCGCTGGGCCTCGAGGATGCGCGCGTACGTGCCGGGGGCGTGGTAGCGCTCGCTCTCGGCGTTCGTCGGATCGATCCGGTTCGGGTCCACGAGCCGGCCCATCGCGTAGGCGTTCGCGGCCCGCGCGAGCGGCACCAGGCCCGCCGTGTGGTCGTACCCTCCCTGCGAGAGGTACGCGATGGGCCGCCCCGGTCCGGCGGCGGCGGCGGCCAGCGCGCCGATGGACGGGTGTCCGACGGGCGAGTGACCGCTCCAGACGAACCGCGTTCCTGTGTCGTGGTTGTTGGTCCGCGTGTCGACGCCGTTCAGCACGACCGTCCGCGCGCGGTGCCGCTCGAAGAAGGTCCGGTTCGAGAGCATGTTCGCGGCGTATTCGGTCGCGTGCGTCGCGTCGTATCCGAGCGCGACCGGGTCGACCTCGTGGTCCGAGAAGCGGAGGTTCCCCGCCGTGCCCACGCCCGCGGCGACGCGGTTGAGGGTCGGATCGTCCTTGGGATCGCAGAGAAACAGCGGATCCCATCCGCCCCCTGCGTGCACGGTCACGAGGAACGTCCCGGTGTACGCGGGGGTGTCCGCGAGCGCGCGGAAGGCGCCCGCAGGCACGAGGCCCGCCCCGGCGGCGAGGCCGGCGAGCTTGAGGAACGAGCGACGATCGAAGGGCTTGTTCATGGTCGGCTTCTCCGGAGGCGCTCAGTCGTGGAGGAAGCGATGGTCGGACAGCAGGTACGTCACGACGGCCATCCACGCGCGGACCGCGTAGTGGGGGTCCTGATCGATGCGCTCGTCCATCGGGAGCTCCGCATGGGTGTCGGGATCCACCCGCGCCTGGCACGACCACATGAGCCACGGGTGCTCCGTGCCGGCGGCGAGCGCCGCGCGACCGTCCCGCATCGTGTCGAGGAAGAGCCGGTAGGCGATCTCCACCTCGGGGCCGTCCGCGGCCACCGACACCCCGAGCACGCGCGCGTGCAACTGCGCGATGGCCGATCGAACGCGCGCCTCGCCTACGGGGTCGGCCGCGCCTTCGGCGGTCAGCGGCATCGTGTCGAGCTCGATGTCGGAAAAGAGCGCGCGGGACGCCGGGGGTCGCGAGAAGTCGTACGCCGTCGCGCGGCACGAGACCTCGTTCGCCATGCGCAGCGCGACCGCGGCCATGATCCCGTTGGGCTCTTCGAGCCGCTCGGTCACGAGGTCGGAGTCGATCCCTCCGTAGAGCACCTCGTAGTCGGTGCGGAGCTGCTCGCTCGTGTCCCACTCGCGGTCCCAGCGGATGCCCGTCACCGCACGGATCTTCCGCGCGAGCTGCTCCGGCGTGAGGAAGCGGGCGGTCCCGAGCTCGGCGAGCTCGGCGGCCCTCTCGCCCTCGAGCGCGCCGCTCACCCCGGCGGCGCGGTAGTACACCGAGAGCATCAGCGACACGACGAGGCGTCGGTAGTCGAGGTCGCTCTCCACGAAGCCCGCGACGAGATCGCTGAACACCGCGTCCTGGGCCGCCCACGTGCGCACGCGCGACGCGTAGGTCGGCGAGGCGGGATCGCGCGGGTGCTCGACGGGCGCGCGCCCGATGAACATCTGGTACGTGAGCCGTGTGACGGCGAGAGGGAAGCGTCGATCCGCGGCGATCTTCGACGCGAGCCAAGGCAACCGCCCACCCTCGGGATCGGGCGGCATCAGCTGCTCCTCGAAGCCGGGGTCGAAGAGGTTTCCCGGCGGGCGTCGATCGACGAAGAAGCGCTCGTAGTCGTAGTCGTCGTAGCCCGCGTAGGCGCCGGCGACAGGGTCGAGCACCGCGTGGCAGACCACGCATTGCGCGTCCTGTCGCCACGGATAGTCGTACGCGCTCGAGGCCTCGGGATCGATCGGGCGATCGGCGACGGTGAGGATGTCGGTGGCGAGGAAGGTCCGCAGCAGCCACCACGCCCGGTGCCGGTTCAGGTTCGTCGGCGAGGTGGGGAAGCGGTTGAGCACCATCGGCGAGCTCAGGATGCCGGCGTGCTGCCAGGGCACGGTCGCTCCGTCGCGGGTGATGCTCAGACGACCTTCGCGCCACTCGTCGGCATCGGTCGGGTCGTCGAAGCGCACGTCGACGCCGTAGACGCGCGCCGCGTCGGGGTTGAAGACCGAGTAGTCGGCCGTGAGGATCTCCGAGAACGGTCGACCCTCGCGCACCACGTGGGCGATGAGGCGCAGCGGTTCGGCCGTCACCGAGCGTCCGACCCGCCCGCGCGTCGCCTCGTCGAGGCCGTCGTAGTAGGCGCCCCGGGCGTTCGGGAAGTCGTCCTCGTTGAGCGTCTGCAACGAGCGGCCCGTGTAGCTGTCGTACTGCTCGGTCAGCAGCACGTCGTTCCACGCCTCCATCAGCCGCGTGTCGAAGGCAGGCTCAGCGGTCATCGCGAGCAGCGCGCGCTCGAGCGCCGGCTCGCCGCCATTCGTGACCGCATCGACCTCCGACGGCGTCGGCAAGCGACCGACGAGGTCGAGGGCGCTCTTGCGGAGCGTCTCGAGCGGCGTGAGCACCGTGAGCTCGGGGAAGCGGGTCTCATCCGTCGCGCAACCGCGGTCGGTCGCACCCGAGCGCAGCTGCGCGAGAAAGGCCTCGAACCCGCGGTATGCCTCGCTCGACGGATCGAGCACCACGCCGCCGCC
>CAIKNO010000027.1 GCA_903828805.1 uncultured Sandaracinus sp.
AGCGAGACGAAGCGGTCGCGCACGCGGTCCGCGGTCTCCTGGACCTCGGCGTGGCTCAAGAGCTCCGACGAGAGCCCCGCGCCCTTGTTGGTGATGCACGAGATGCCGAGCACGCGGGCCCCGACGTGCCGCGCCGCGATCGTCTCGAGCACCGTGCTCATCCCGACCGCATCGGCCCCGAGCCGCTGCAGCATCCGGATCTCCGCGGGCGTCTCGTAGCTCGGCCCGAGGAGGCCCGCGTACACCCCGCTCCGGAGCGGCACGCCGAGCCGCTCCGCGACCTGCCACGCCAGCTTTCGGAGCGCGGGATCGTAGGCCCGGCTCATGTCGGGGAAGCGGGGCCCCGCCGCGTCGTCGTTGGGTCCCATCAGCGGGGAGCGCCCGGTGAGGTTCAGGTGGTCGTCGAGCAGCATCAGATCGCCCGGCTCGAGCGCCGCGTTCGACGCCCCCGCGGCGTTCGTCACGATCACCGTCCTCGCCCCCAGCCGGAGCATCACGCGCAGCCCGAAGACCACCTCGGACGCATCGTGGCCCTCGTAGAGGTGCACCCGCCCCTGCATCGCCACGCAGAGGACGCCCTCGGAACGGCCGATGACCAAGCGACCCGCATGGCCCGCGACCCCGCTCACGGGCATGCCCGGCACGTCCACGTAGGGGATCGCCACCGCGTCGGTGAGCGTGTCGGCAAAACCGCCCAGGCCCGAGCCGAGAACGAGCGCCACGCGGGGCTGGGCATCGGTGCGGGCACGGATGGCCGCGACGGCGGCGTCGAGCTGCGCCGAAGAAGAGACGGATGGCATCATGGGCGCCATCGAAGCGTGACGGGCCGGGCCCCGTCAAGCGTTCCGTGGGCGCCCCGGTCGAGGGCCTCAGGGCTCGCGTCGCTGGCGCGCGTCGACGCCTGCGAGCTGCGCGCGGAGATCCCGGACCTCGCCGCGGACCTTCTCGAGGTCGTCCCGCAGCGAGGAGAGTTCCTTGCCCCGGGCGGTCCGATCACGAAGCTCGGTGAGCGACTCGCGCGCCGCTCTTCGGACTCTCCCATCGAGATCCCGCTCCGCGAGCCGCGACAGCGCCGCGGCGCCGGCCGGGTCTCGAAGGGACGCGAGCGCCCGCGCCGCGCTGGTCCGCACCCCGACGTCGAACGCCTCGAGCGTGCGCTCGACCGCCTCGCGGATCCGAGCGAGCCGCGGCTCCTCCGACACGACGTCGCGCGCCCGGCCGAGGGCGGCCAGCGCCGAGCGCCGCACCAGCGTCGACTCTTCCTCGCCGAGCGTCCCGACGAGCAAGTCGATGGCGCGCACGTCGCGACAGCCCGCCAGCCCATCGACGGTGCCTTGACGGACGATGTCGCCCCACGAGGGGCCATCCTCGGCGAGCCGCAACGACAGCACGTCCATCGCACGACCGTCGCGCGTGCGGCCGAGTGCGCGGCGCAGCTCGCTCTCCACGAGGTAGCTGCGGTCGCCCTCTTCGATCCACCCGCAGAGCATGCTCGCGGCGCGGTGTCCGAGGTCTCCAGCCCGCACGCTCCGGAATCGCCCCAGCGCGGCAGCCACGCTCCTGCGCACCCGCGGATCCGCGTCGACCTGCCCTGCGATCAGGGCGGCGAGCGCGTCCTCGGTCCGCTGCTCGCCGAGCGCCGTGGCGCACTCCGCACGGACGGCCCAGAAGGAGTCCTCGGCCAGTCCCCGACGCAGGGCCGCCACGGCCCTGGGCTCGTTGCGCCTCGCGAGCGCGCGCGCCGCCCGCCAGCGTGGCTGCGCCTCCGGCGACGCGGCGAGCTGCTCTCCGAGCAGCGCGACCGAGAGCTTGTTGTCGACGGTGCCGTGCACCTGCATCCGGGGATCGATCAGCACCATGCGGGGCGCCGACTCGCAGCGGACCGCGAAGGTCTCGCGGTGCCGCTCGACCCGCAGCGAATGCACCTCCGTGGCCGACTCGGTCACGACGTGCACCGGCAGATCGAAGCGGAAGAGCCCGGCGGTCTCGGTGCCCTTCGCCTGCGTCTGCGACACCGTCACGCGCAGCACCCCCGCGTCGTGGTCGGCCGAGACCTCGAGGGCCGGATGACCGGCGCGCATGACCCACTGGTCGAAGAACGCCTCGAGCGATCGGCCCGTCGCGTCCTCGAGCGCGCGCATCAGGTCGCGCGTCTCGGCCCCCTTCCCGCGCATGCGCTCGAGGTACGCCGCGAGTCCTCGCCAGAACGCGTCGTCGCCCAGGTGCTGCCGCAGCGCGTGCAGCGTGAGCCCGCCCTTCTGGTACAGGTGCCGATCGAACACGTCGATCGGGGCGCTCCACACGTTGGTGACGATCGGCCGCCGGTACCGGTCCCGGTCCTCGTCGAGGTAGACGTCCAGGTCCTGCTCGAGGCCGTACTGGTACGCGTCACGGCCCTCCTCGTGCTCTCGCCAGACGTGCTCGAGGTAGGTCGCGAACCCCTCGTTGAGCCACGCGTGGCTCCAGTCGCGGCACGTCACGAGGTCGCCGAACCACTGGTGCGCCAGCTCGTGGGCGACGAGGGAGTCCATGTCGATGTCCAAGGCCGCGCGCTCGTCGAGCAAGACCCGGTCGTAGAGCGTCGTCGCGCTGGTGTTCTCCATCCCGCCGAAGATGAAGTCGCTGACGACGACCTGGGCGTACTTCGCCCATGGAAACGGGGTGGAGAGCTTCCTCGAGAACAGCTCGATCATCCGGGGCGTGCGGCCCATCGAACGCTCGACGGCCCCGAGTTCGCCCTTCGGGACGTAGTAGTCGACCGGCAGCGCGCCCGCGTGGGCATGCGCCTCGTCGAACTCTCCGGCGGCCAGCGTCACCAGGTACGACGGGTGCGGCTCCGACTGGGTCCAGTGGAACGTCTCGACGTCGCCGACCGGGGTGCGGGTGACGAGGACGCCATTCGACAGCGCGAACCAGCCCTTCGGGACGGTCACGGTCAGGTCCGTCTGCATCCTCTGGTTCGGGTGGTCCGCGCACGGGAACCAGCAGCGGTTGTCCTGGTCCTGCCCCTGGGACCACACCTCGGTCGGGCGCGCGCCTGCGACCGGCGCGGTGCGGGGGGGCCTGCGGGTGACGAAATAGAGCCCGCGCCGGGGCGCGACCCGGTACCGGACCCGCACGGTGGCCTCGTCGCCGCCGAGCGCGTCCGCCTCGACCTTGAGCGTCTGACCGTCGTACCGGTACGGCACCGCGACGAATCCGGACACGGTGGCCACCTCGACCGCGGCGAGCACGAAGTCGATCGCATCGAGCGAGAGTTCGCGCGCCTCGGGGTCGATCCGACGCACCGTGACATCGCAGTGCCCCTCCACCGCGCGCGCCTCGAGGTCCACCCGGAGGTCGATCGAGAGCCGCTCCACCGCGAAGGGCCGGGGACGCCCCCACTGCGGCGCATCTCCGGGCAACGCGAAGCTTCGGTTCGTCTCGAGGCCCGCGGCCCGCTCGAGGAGGCCTTCGAGGCCGTGGCACGCACACGCGAAGTGAGACATCGCGCAACAGATACCGGGGCGCGGGACTCCCGCGCAAGCCCCTCCTGCGACCGCGCCGTCGGTCGGCGCCCGCCACCGTCACCGACGTTCTTGACGGTGGACCGGAATCCCCCCGACCATCGGTCCCCGGTGGCTGGGGGTCAGGACAGTTCCGGGGCGTCTTCTGCGGAGAGGGAGTGTCCGCACTGCGGTGACCGGCACCCAGCGGCCTACACCCATTGCCCCCGCACCGGAAAGGCGCTCTCGTCGGGTGCCGCGCTGTTCGGACGGGTCATCGCGGGGCGCTACCGCGTCACCGGCCTGATCGGCGAAGGCGGGATGGGCGCCGTGTACGTCGCCGAGCACCTCCAGCTCGGCCGCAAGGTCGCCATCAAGCGGCTGCACCCGGAGCTCGCCGCCGACGCGCACGCCGTGCTCCGCTTCCAGCGCGAGGCCCGGGCCGCGGCGGCCACCGGCCACGAGCACATCGTGGAAGTGCTCGACCTCGGCCTCGCCGAGGACGGGGCGCCGTACCTCGTCATGGAGCACCTGCAGGGGCAGAGCCTGGCCGCGCTGCTGCGCCGGGTCGGGAGGCTCTCGGCCGCGCGCGCGTGTCGGATCGTCGGTCAGGCGCTCACCGCGCTCGACGCGGTCCACCTTCGCGCGATCATCCACCGCGACCTGAAGCCCGACAACATCTTCCTGACGCGCCGGGCCGGCCGCGCCGATTACGTGAAGCTGCTCGACTTCGGGATCTCGAAGATGCGCGGCGAGGACGGCGAGCCGCTCGACCTGACGCGGACCGGTGTGACCCTCGGCACGCCCATCTACATGAGCCCCGAGCAGGCGCGCGGGAGCAAGGCGCTCGACCACCGCGTCGATCTCTACGCCGTCGGGGTCATTCTCTACGAGTGCATCGTCGGGCAGGTCCCTTTCCAGGGGGAAAACTACCACCAGCTCCTGCAGGCGATCCTCGCAGGCGCACCGGCGCCGATGCGGGCGCGGGCGCCTCTGCTCGAGCCGGCGCTCGAGGAGATCGTCCTGCGTGCGCTCTCGAAGGAACCGGCGCTGCGCTTCTCCACCGCCACCGAGATGCTCGAGGCCCTCGTGCCCTTCGGGGCGAACATGGCCGCGACGATGGACGCCGCCGACGTCGCGCTCGCGGCGACGGCCGCGCGCCCGGTCACGGGCGCCCTGCCCACCGTGGCCCCCGCGGGCACGCTCGTGGACCCATGTGATCCAGAGGGCGCAGCGACGACGTCGAACGCTTCTCCTGCGGCGCCGCCCGAGGCGAGACACGACTCCGGGGTGGTTCCCAGGACCCCAGGGCCTGCCCCGTGGGCGGCAGGTCCGCCGCGCGTCACGCCCCCGCCGCGCGCACCGCGGCGCGGCACCGAGCCCGAGGTGAAGGGCTCGCTCGTGTCCGCCGCCCTCGCGGCGTTCGAGCACGGCCGGGAGCCGGCCGCCCTCGAGGCGCTCAAGGCGCGTTTCCTCCCCGAGACCCGCCGTCGCCTGGCGGGCGTCATCATGCCGATGGCGTGGTGGCCCCTGCGCCTCCTCGACGAGCTGCTGAGGGTCGCCGCGGACGCGCGCGAGGACCATGCCGGATCGGTCGCCGCGGAGATCGGGCGCGGCATCGCGGAGCGAGAGCTTCCGCTGACCCATCGGCTCTTCATGCAGACGGCGACCGTGGGGACCGCCCTCGAGCGGATCCCCGAGTTCTTCAGGGCCTACCACACGTCGGGGGAAGTCCGCGTGGAGCCCGCGGGCCCTGCCGTGGCCGTCGTCGTCGTCGACCTGGGGACGGTCGAGTCGGTGGGCTACGCGTGGATGCTCGCGGGGTTCTTCCAGCGCATGCTCGAGCTCACGGGCGCGCGCGAGGTCGGGGTCGAACTCACGTCGTGCCGCGCGCTCGGAGACGACCAGACGGCCATCTCACTGCGCTGGGGTTGATCCTCGGTGGTTGATCGTCGGTGGTCGCCCCTCGGTGGTCGACCCTCGGTGGTCGACCCTCGGTGGTCGACCCTCGGCGGCGGGGGGCATTCCTCTGCGCCCCTCGAAGGCGCGGCGGCCTCAGCCCTCGTCCTCCTCCGCGTCGAAGCGGA
Organism: uncultured Sandaracinus sp.; assembly: GCA_903828805.1. Lineage (GTDB taxonomy): Bacteria > Myxococcota_A > Polyangia > Polyangiales > Sandaracinaceae > Sandaracinus. The sequence goes on from CAIKNO010000027.1 coordinate 5,573, forward strand.
AGAGCGCGGTCATGGCGATCGCATGCGAACACCGCTCGCACAGAGGCGGCTCCTCCCGAACGACGGAGTCGCCCCGCGGGAACAGCAGCAGACCGCGGCCCGACGGCACGCCGTCGATCTCCGCCGAGCAGGCGTCACATCGGAGCGAAGAGCCGAGGCGGGGGCGCACGGGCCGAGGGTATCCCGGCCCGACCCGCCGCGCATCCCGTCTCACGGCGCGGGGGTCGCGACCTGCTGCGGCCGCTCGCCGCGGAGCGTGACAGAGGTGACGCTGTCGGCGAAGATCCGAGCCCGGTACCAGCCGAGCGACACGAGCTGGCCGTCGATGCGCCCGAGCGCGCTCACGTCCACCGGCCCCGGCAGAAGGTCGAGGCCCGCGTAGAGCCCGAGCCCGGCCGTCCCCTCGACCCGGCTGATGTCCGGGAGCGGATTGTCGGCGTCATCGGTGAAGTACACGATCGACTGCGGACGGGGCGAGACGCCCACCTGCGCGAACGAGACGCGCACATCCTGACAGTCGTGCACCTCGCCCGCGAGCGCCCCGTGGCCCGCCGGCACCCCGCCGGCGATCCCCGCGGTGAGCGGGATCGTGCGGTAATCATTCACCGAGAGCACGCGCGCGCGGTACTGGAAGCGCGGCCCCGTCGGCGTGCCCGAGCAGGCTCCCGAAGGGGGCGCCGACTCGTCGACCTCCTCGTTCAGCACCTGAAAATTGTAGGTGTAGAGCGGCTTCCAGAGGCCCGCGTCCCCGCGGGTCAGGACGATGAGCGGAGTCTCGGTGGGCACCCCCTCGACGGCGTACGCGCCGAGCTGTCGGGTCACGCCGGTCGGCATGCCGTTGTCGATCTTCTCCTCGGTCTCGGCGCACGCGTCCGTGCCGCTCGCGGTCGCCATCCCGACCAGCTCGCCGAGCGCCCCGTCAGCGCCCTCTCGGTAGACCTCGACCGTCATGCCCGTCGCGTCGGGCCCGTTGCCGAACACGTCGGCGACGCCGTAGAGGGTCACGCTGCGCGGCGTGCCCGGAGGACGCCGGCCCGTCGTGAAGCACCCGAGCGCCGCGGGCTCGCCCATCGGCCCGTCGACGCAGTCGTCGCGGAGGGGCGTGCGCGTCTCGGCCGGCGTGGAGATCTCCGCGCAGCTGGTCCGCACGGTCTCGTACTCGCGCGGCGTCGGCACGCACGCGCAGGCGTGGAGGGTCTCGCCGGGTCGGCACGTCATGTCCGGGCACGCCGGCGCATCGTCGCCCCCGACGATCGCCGTGCTCCCCGCGTCGGGCACGACCGGGGTCCCGCCGCCGCCGCATCCGAGGCCCGCGCAACCGAGGGCGATTCCAATCCAGGCACGAGCTCTCACGAACGACCTCCAGGCAAGAGGCCTCGACGGTACGCTGGCTGCCGCGAGGGTCAAGCATGGTAAGGTCGCGGTCCTGTGGATTCCCGCGAAGCCCTCGACCGCGTTCTCTCCGACGTCCTTCGCCCGGTGCTCGAGGCCGACGGCGGCGGGGTCGACGTCGTCTCCTTCGACGGCGGGTCGCTCGTGCTCCGGTGGACGGGCGCGTTCCGCGGAGATCCCGGCGCCGTCTACGTGCAGGAGCGCTTCCTGGTCCCTCTGCTGCGCAAGGCCCTCGGCACGGACCTCGTCGTCACCTGGACCATCGGGCTCCCCGAGGGCACGACCTGAGCCCGTCGGGGACGCGCCGTCCCTGGGCTGGACCGCGCCCGGCTGCGCAGGGTTCTTCCGGACGGCGCCGCGAGACGGTATGGTGCGCCCATGGCGTTGATCGAGAATGAAGATGCCGCCCGTCGGCTGGCGCGCGCGATCGCGAGCGATCTCTCGCTCTACAACGAGGAGAAGATCGCGCAGGGCATTGCGCGCGACAACCTCTTCGAGGCGATCGCGGACGAGATCGAAGAGGGCCGCTCGCTCTTCCGGAGCCGGGTCGCCCCCGAGCTCTTCGCCCTCGGCTTCTACGATCGCGCCATCGTGGACGTGCTGGTGCGCAGCAAGGGCCACCTGCCATCGAAGCTGTGGTGAGCCCGCGAAGTCCGTGGACGATCCCGCACCGTTCGAGCTGACCTTCGAAGCCTCGAGCGCGGGTGACCGCCTCGATCGCGCGCTCGCGGGACGGCTCTCGGACCACTCGCGGGCGACCGTGCAGCGGTGGATCGACGCGGGCCGCGTGACCGTGGACGGGCGGGCCGTGAGCTCGAAAGAGAAGGTCCGCGCGGGGACCCGGGTGCGGGTGGCACCGATGGCGGCGCCCACGTCGGACGCGCTCCCCGAAGATCTGCCACTGACGATCCTCCACGAGGACGAGCACCTGGTGGTGGTCGACAAGGCCGCGGGCATGGTGGTCCACCCGGCGCCCGGCCATCCCAGCGGCACGCTGGTGAACGCGCTGCTCCATCGGTTCGGCCCGACGCTGCAGGACGCGGGGGAGGCCGCGGGCGACGACGACGACGAGGACCAGAGCGCGCCGTCGTATCCTCGACCCGGGATCGTGCACCGGCTCGACCGCGACACGAGCGGCGTCATGGTGATCGCGCGCACCCGCGCGGCGCGCGAGGCGCTGATGGCGCGGTTCGCCGCGCACGACCTCGAGAGGATCTACCTGGCGCTCGTCGAGGGGCTCGCGCCGGTCCGGGCGACCTACGACACGCTCCACGGGCGGCACCCCGTGGACCGCAAGAAGCTCACGGGGAAGGTCACGCGCGGCAAGCGCGCGGTGACGCACGTCGAGCGCGTCGAGGTTCTCGCGGGCGCGAGCCTCGTCCGGTGTCGCCTCGAGACGGGCCGGACGCATCAGATCCGCGTGCACCTGTCGGAGCACGGACTGCCGCTCCTCGGCGACCCCGTCTACGGGCGCGCCTCGTCCGACCCGTCGCTCCGGGCGCTCGGCGCCGCGCTCGGCCGGCAAGCGCTCCACGCCGCGGTCCTCGGATTCGATCACCCGGTGACCGGACGCCGGCTTCGCTTCGAGACGCCGCTCCCGGCCGACTTCGACGCCGCGCTGCGCGCGCTCCGTGCCCGCTGAACGACCGCGCACGACGGCTTCCAACGCCAGGTTGGCTCGCGTACGCTGCCGCCGGTGCGACTCGCCCCGACGTCTCCGCTCCTCCTCGCCGCGCGCGTGGCCTGCTGCGCGCTCGCGCTCGGCCTCGGTGCAGCGCCCGTCGCGGAGGCGCAAAGTTCGCGCGCGCTCGACGTCCAGCTCTTCACCCCACCCGCGGCGACCGGATCCACGTTCGGCATCGATAGCCCCGAGGTTCCTCGCCACCTCGGCGCCCAGTTCGGGCTCGCGGCGACGTACGCCCACGCGCCCCTGACCCGCGAAGGGACGGGCGGCACCGAGCCCGTGATCGAGCATCTCGCCCAGGCGGACGTGCTCGCCGCGCTCGGCCTCTTCGAGTGGCTCGAGTTCGGCCTCGCGGTGCCGGTGTCGGCGCTGGACGCGGCCGTCGATGCCGAGGCCCCGGGCCTGCAGCGCGCGTGGACCCTCGGCGCGGCCGATCTGAGGCTCTCGATGAAGCTGCCGCTGCTCCGCGGGGACCTCGCGGTGTCGGCGCGCCTCGTCGTCGGCGTGCCGACCGGGGATTCCGCGAACTTCCGTGGCGCGGGGTACTGGACCCTCCTGCCCGAGCTCGTGGCCTCGTGGGATCTCGGTCCGGCGCGGGTCGCCGCGGAGCTCGGGTACCGCCTCCGCCAGCGCCGCGCGGTCGGCGACCTCGAGCAGGACGACGAACTGCAAGTGGCACTCGGTGCCGCAATTCCGGTGACGCCGGAGGTCTCTCTCATCGTGGACTCGCAGGCCCGGATCGGGGCCGGGGGACGAAGCCTCCGCGCGAACGAAGTCCCGTGGGACGCGAACGCCGGCGCGCGGCTGCGCCTCTTCGAAGGCGGACACCTCGAGGCCGCCGTCGGAACGGCGATCCTCGCGGGATACGGCGCACCGGACGTGCGCGGCCTGCTGACGTTCCGGTACGCGACGGAACGCGCGCCCTGCGAAGGGGGTCCGGAGGACTTCGACGGCTTCGAGGACGGCGACTTCTGCGCCGACCCCGACAACGACGCCGACGGCCTGCCCGACGCCGTCGACCGGTGCGCGAACGACGCCGAGGACGCCGACGGGTTCGCGGACGACGACGGGTGTCCGGATCCCGACAACGACGCCGATGGCGTGGCGGACGCCTCGGACAGCTGCCCGCGCGCGTCGGAGGACGTGGACGATTTCCGCGACGAGGACGGCTGCCCCGAGCCGGACAACGACGAGGACGGCCTCGAAGACGGCCGCGATCGCTGCCCGATGGAGCCCGAGGACGCGGATCAATTCCAGGACGAGGACGGCTGCCCCGAGCCCGGTCCCCGGGCGCTCGCCGTCACCGTCACCGACACCCGGATCCTGATCAGCGAGCGCGTGTACTTCGAGTTCGACACCGACACGATCCGCTCGGTGAGCACGCCCTTGCTCGACCAGGTGGCCGCTGCGGTCCTCCAGCTCGATGCCGCGCTGCGGGTGCGCGTCGATGGCTACACCGACGACGCCGGAAGCCCCGACTACAACCTCGACCTCTCGTTCCGCCGCGCCCGCGCGGTCGTCGAGTACCTCGCGGGCCGGGGGGTCGCGCGGGAGCGCCTCGAGTTCCGCGGGTACGGCTCCCTGCACCCGGTCGCGCCGAACGATTCGCAGGAAGGGCGCGCGCTGAACCGCCGCGTGGAGTTCACGATCCTGCACCCGACGGATGCCCCCGCGGAGCCTTCGCCGCGCCCGCGGCGAAGGACTTCGCGCTGATCCGTGGGAAGGCGTTCGCCGGACCCGCGGCGCAGGGCCCCGCGCGGCGGCGCGTGAGGCCTTCGCCCGTCAGTCGTCGAGGGCGCCCGCGGCGATCCACGCAGAGATCGTCTGCTGCTCGGCGGCCGAGAGCGCCGGGCGGCCGAGCGGCATGCGCGTCCCGCAGGTGCTCCCGGACACCTTGCGGTACAGCAGCGACGCGTCGGGCATCCCCGGCGTCACCAGCGCGGTCGAGGTCGCGGCGCAAAGGCCCCGCCCGGTCGTGACGGCCATGTACGCCGACGCCGCGGTCATCCCGAGCCGCGGAGCCGAGGCGCCCCCGACGTGACAGGCCGCGCCTGCGCAACCCGCCGCGAGGATCGGATAGACATCCGTCGACCAGTGAGGCGCCGTGCCGCCTCCCCCGCCCGCATCCTCGGCCGGCGTCGCGCCCGCATCCTCGGCCGGCGTCGCGCCTGCGTCCTGCGTCATCGCGCCCGCATCGTCGGCCGGCGTCGCGCCCGCGTCGACCGCCTCGCCGCTGCCGCCGCATCCACCCAGCATCGCCGTGACCACCGCACACCACGTCATCCGTCGCATCGTCGCTCCATGCTCCAAAGGTCCCGGAATGTAGACGGTCTTGGTCTTTCGGCACGTCCCGGCGACACGGCGCGTCGAAGTTCCGCTACTCTCGGACGCATCATGCGTGTCCTGCTCGCATCGTGCTGCGTCGCGCTCGTCGCCTGCACGGGCTCGCTCGAAACCCGCCCGGCCGGCCCCACCGGCACGGGACGCGTGCCCGCGTGCGCCGACGGCGCCTGTGCCGAGCTCCCCGCGCCCGCCTCCCGCCTTCCACGGTTGAGCCACCCGCAGTACGAGAACACCGTGCGCGACCTGCTCGCGTTGCCGGCTGCCCCCGGCCTGACGGACACGTTCCTCGGCGATGCCAGCTCGACCCTCTTCGACAACAACGGCGGCGAGCTCAGCGTCGGCGACTCCTTGTGGCTCGACTACCAGCGGGGCGCCGAGACGTTGGCCGAGCGCGTCACGACCGCGCCCGACGCGCTCTCGGCCATCGTGCTCCCGTCGGAGCGGGGCGATGTCCGCGCGTTCATCACGCGCTTCGGGCGTCGGGCCCACCGCCGGCCGCTGACCCCGGAGGAGGTGGACGGGTACGCCGCGCTGGCCGCATCCGGTCCCGGCGCGTATCCGGGCATGGACCCCTTCGACGCACAGGTCCGCGTCGTCCTCGAGGCGATGCTGCAGTCGCCCTCGTTCCTCTACCGCGTCGAGCTCTCCTCGACCGCGACCGCCGGGGCCGGCGGCGAGGTCATCCAGCCGACCGACGACGAGCTCGCCTCGCGCCTCAGCTATGCCCTGTGGGACACCATGCCGGACGAGGCGCTCTTCGCCGCGGCGGCCGAAGGGCGGCTGCGCACCGCCGAGGGCCTCCGCGCCGAGGCGACCCGGATGCTGCAGGACCCGAAGGCGCGGGCCACCGTCGCGAATTTTCACACGCAGTTGCTGTCCCTGCAGAGCGTCCTCGACGTGACCCGCTCGACGATGGTCTTTCCAGAGTTCGACCCGGCCCTGCCGCGCTCGATGGTCGACGAGACGCAGGCGTTCATCGCCGCCGTGGTGTTCGAGGACGGCGGTGGATTCGCCGACCTCGTCACGGCGCCCTTCAGCTTCGCCGACGC
>CAIKNO010000028.1 GCA_903828805.1 uncultured Sandaracinus sp.
GGGCGCCCCGACTGTCGATCGCGGGCTCTTCGAGCTCGGCGTGCCGGTGCTCGGCCTCTGTTATGGGATGCAGCTGTTCTGCCACCTGCTCGGAGGCGCGGTCGAGAAGGCCCCCGAGCGCGAGTACGGCCCCGCGAAGATCGAGATCGGCAAGGCCGAAGGCGTGCTGTCCGGCTTCACCACGGGCGAGACGGTCGACGTCTGGATGAGCCACGGAGATCGGGTGCGCGCGCTGCCCCCGGGCTTCGAGGCCCTGGCCTCGACGCCGAGCGCCCCCTTCGCGGCCGCGGCGAACCTCTCGGCGCGGATCTTCGGCGTGCAGTTCCACCCCGAGGTCGTCCACACGCCGCGCGGCGTGGAGCTGCTGCGCTCGTTCCTCTTCGAGGTGTCGGGACTGGACCCCGACTGGACCCCGGGCTCGTTCGTGGGCGAGGCGACCGCGCGCATCGCCGAGCAGATCGGCCTCGAGGCCCAGGCCATCTGCGGCCTCTCCGGCGGCGTCGACTCCAGCGTGGCCGCCGTCCTCGTGTCGCGGGCCATCGGCGAACGGCTCACGTGCATCTTCGTCGACAACGGACTGCTGCGGAAGAACGAGGCGCAGGAGGTCGTCCGGATGTTCCGCGAGCAGGTCGCGGTCGGCGAGCACGGCGAGGGCCGACTGAACCTCGTTCACGTCGATGCGAGCGAGCGCTTCCTCTCGGCGCTCGCAGGGGTCAGCGACCCCGAGCAGAAGCGGAAGATCATCGGGCGTGTGTTCATCGAGGTCTTCGACGCCGAAGCGGCCAAGGTGCGCGGCGCGACCCACCTGGTGCAGGGCACGCTCTACCCCGACGTCATCGAGAGCGTCTCGTTCAAGGGGCCGAGCGCGACGATCAAGACGCACCACAACGTGGGTGGTCTTCCCGAGCACATGAAGCTCAAGCTCTGCGAGCCCCTCCGCGAGCTGTTCAAGGACGAGGTCCGCGAGGTGGGCGCCCAGCTGGGCATGCCGCACCACGTGCTCTGGCGACACCCGTTCCCCGGACCGGGCCTCGCCATCCGCTGCCTCGGCGAGGTCACGCCGGAGCGCCTGCACGTGCTTCGAGAAGCCGACGCGGTCTTCCTCGAAGAGCTCCGCAGCAGCGGCCTCTACGCCGAGACGTGGCAGGCGTTCGCCGTGCTCTTGCCCGTCAAGAGCGTCGGCGTGATGGGCGACGGACGCACGTACGAGAACGTGGTCGCGCTCCGGGCCGTGACGTCGAAGGACGGCATGACCGCCGACTGGGCCCGCCTGCCCTACGACTTTCTCGCGCGCGTCTCGACCCGGCTCATCAACGAGGTGCGTGGCGTCAACCGCGTCACGTACGACATCTCGAGCAAGCCTCCGGCGACCATCGAGTGGGAGTGATGCCGAGCGCGTCGAGCCGCCCGGGGCCGCGGCCCCGCCCCCGGGCCGTGGCGTGGGTCCTCGCAGGGCTCACCGCCGCGATCGGCGCGCTCGCCTTCGCTGCACCCGCCGCCGCGCAGGCCCCGAGCACGGCCTGGCTCTCCGCGCCGTGGGCCGACGCGGAGGCTGCGGTCGACACGGACCGGGACGTCGTGCGGGCGGCGGCGGTGGGCCTGCCCGACGAGCGCATGTCCCGCCTGGGCGCGCGAAGGGCCGCGGCACGCTGGGCCGCCGACGCACGGGCGCGGCAGCGTCTGCATGCGTGGGCCGATCGCGCGCTCGCGCGGATCACGGCCTCGGCAAGCACCGCGTCGGCCGTGCATGCGGCGATCGACGCGCGCGCGACGATCCTGAACCTGCGGCCGCGCGCCGACGGCGGCGTGGTCATCGAGCTGTCCGTTCCTCTCGACGTGCTGCGCGCGTCGGCCCCTCAAGGAGGTCTCCCATGGTCGCGTTGACCCGCCCTTCGAGCCTGCGTGGAGGCCTCGCCCGCACCGGTTCGCTCGCGCTCGCCGCGGGCTTGCTGGCCGCCTGCGCCGGCGCGCCTCGCCCCCGCGAAGCCCAGGCGCAGGTGCGCTTCGAGATCCAGCCCGAGGGCGCGCGGGTGACGTCCGACGAGCAGTTCGTCGGCTCGGCGCGGGTGCTCTCGACCACGCCCGCCACGTTTCGCCCTGGGCTGCGCCGCTTCACCATCACCGCCGAGGGTCACTTCCCGCACGACCTCGAGACCGAATTGTCGCCGGGGCTGACGACGATCGCGGTGCGTCTCCGCGCCATTCCACGCTAGCGCGTCGAACCGCGACGTGAGCAGGGGCCACGTGGGCGGACCTCCCGCGAGGCTCATGACCCGGACGCGATTCACGAAGGGTGACGGAGGGCCCGGCGGGAGCCGACGGCGCTCCGTTTCTGGACTACCCTCGGCGGCTTCGAGCCCGCTGCGGGCGGGCTCATCGATGCGGAGCGAGACGATGGAAGAACGCAACCCCACGAGGCTTTCTCTGCGGACGTCACGGGCATGCCTGCTCGTCTCGATGTTCGTCGTGGCCGGATGCTCCGAGGGCGGAGGGATGCCCGCGCCTTCCGACGCCGGCACACCGATCGACGCCGCGCCGCCGCCTGTCGACGCGGGCCCCTCCACGTGCTTCGGCGTCGCGGACACCGCGACCTCCGCCGCCCGGCTGAGCGTGGGCGAGGCCGCGTCCGCCGCGGGATGCTCGACCTCCGTGGTGCGCGCGCTGAGCGAGCAGCTGATCGAGGAGATCCAGTGCCTCTCGCCGGGCGCGATGGCGCGGATCGACGACATCCCCACGCTCGCCCTCGGGAGCGCCGTGTTTCCGTACCTCCAGAGTCCCGCGCGCGACGCCCTGGCCCGCGCGGCCGCGGGGGGCTCGTGGTCGATCAACTCGGCCCTGCGGACGCTGCCGCAGCAGTACCTGCTCTACCAGTGGTACCGCGCAGGCAGCTGCGGCATCTCCCTCGCCGCGAGCCCCGGGCGGAGCAACCACGAGAGCGGGCTCGCCATCGACACCGGGGACGCCACGGCGTGGCGCCGCCCGCTCGAGGCGGCCGGGTTCCAGTGGTTCGGCGCGGGCGA
>CAIKNO010000029.1 GCA_903828805.1 uncultured Sandaracinus sp.
CAATCTAGAGGCCTCATTGTCTTCAGTGGCTTCGTTGGCTCCGATTGGCTGGCATGGCAAAGGGGCTTGTGCCTCTTCCAGTCGCCGCGCTGGCACTCCTTGGAGCAGTACCGAGCGGACCGGCATCGAACGCACAGCGAGCTCGGCGGCCTCGTGCACCCGGCACCGTCGCATCTCGCGATCCGAGGATCAATGGTGTCGGAGAGTCCGCTGAGTCCTGTGTGGCTCGGACCATGAGGAGCCCGATGAACACTCGGACCACTCGTCGGACCGCGAGGAACACTAGGATCCTGAGGATCCTGATGGTCACTCGGACCACTAGGACCGCCGCGGCGAGGATCCCGTTGGGTCTGTGCTGCTCTGATTACGGCGATGACGGGCGCGAACGGACCGTCGAGATTATCGAGATCGAAGCCCCATCCCTCGACCAAGGCGAGCGACTCGCCGAGTCGCCCCTGGCCGGCGATCGCCTGGATCAGACCGATGCGGGCCTGTGTGAGCTCTGGACCGTTGACGGGACTCTGGGTCTCGTGGGCCGTGCACAACGCGCGGTACACTTCTTCGGACTCTACGTGCTTTTCGGTGTGGAACAGCGCGGTGCCGAGCAGACTCATCCCCGTGCGTGTGCGGCGGCTGCCGTCGCCCAGAAGCCTGCGTGTGGCTGATACGACGTGGCGGAGCAGCTCGGCCGCCTCGCGGTGCTTGCGGAGACGAACGAGCACGTTGCCGAGCGCCTCGCCCGTAAGGAGCGTAGCCTCGTGGCCCTGACCCAGCTCGCTCTTCTGCGTGTCGTACACCAGGGAAAGGAGGCTCTCTGCGCCCGGGCTCTGCTCCGTGCCCGCGTCGTGTCCCATCGCCGACCTCGACAAGGCGAGATTGTACGCCATGCGCAGAAAGATCGGGTCCTTCTCGCCGTACTCCGCGCGCGCGCGATGGACGAGGTCGGTTTGAATAGCGAGCGCCTCGCCGACGTTGCCACGCTTGATCATGCACGCTGCCATGTGCGCCTCGATGCCGAAAGCAGGCAGCTTGTACAAGCGACGCGCGTGCCGTGCGTCCTCCTCGCTCGCGTCGTACCGCGCGGCGTGGAAGAGCGCGGCTGCGCGGTGCATCAGCGCGGTGGCGTGGACCGTCTCCATCCCGCACTCTGCCGCCCACTCGACGAAACGCTGGGCAAGAAGAAGCGCGAACGGACCGGTGTACGCCTGCTTGCATATGGCGCACGCCATCCACGCTTCGCCCACTTCGGTAAACTCCACCGCGCCCTTATATTTGGTGACGCTCTCGAGCCGGGCCAAGCTCGTCTTTGCGGCGCACTCGACGTGCATGGATCCTCCGCGGCACGCGCATCCGGGGTGCATCGCCGGGGCTTGGGGCCCTTTATTGTCATCGAAGCACACTAGGCAGGTCTCCGAGCCCATTTGAGGAACAAAAAAGCAAAAAACCCCGGTGGTGGGTCCGTGGCCATACAGTTTTGCTCTTTTACACCACTATTGAGTTTTCGTAGAGCGAGAAAAAAAGTGTTTTTAAACCCCTTTTTAAACCCCGAATTTTAGCTTAAAAAGCTCGGTGGTGTTACTTAGTTAAGGCCTTAATAAATGAGCCGAGAGGACTGGGGGCCTCCCACAAAAAAAACACGGAAAACCAGATGGAGGAAGAGGCCGGTGCCGGTGCCGGTGGCCATTGTTGGATATGCCGGCGGAGGGCGGGAGCGATTCGGTTCGGATGCGCGTGCAGGTCGCTCGTCCACCCCGAGTGCGCGATTGCGCAGGCCAAGCTCGGGCTCAAACCGGACGCGTGGCACACGTGCGGAGTGTGCAAGCAAGCCTCGACGGGCCCGATGCGCACGATTCTAGCGGAAGCATGGGTTGCTTGGCTGCTCGACCGCCGTGAGGGAGGAGGAGGAGTGCGCTTGATTCACGAGGCGTGGGTGCACCTTGCGCGCACGCGGGTCGTCGATGGGCGGTACGCCGATGCCGAGAATATCCTCGCGGAGGAGAAAATGCGCCTCGCGAGCTTAGGGGTCGCGTGTGTTGCCCGGTTTCCGTTCCTGGGAGGTCTGATGTCCGCTACGGCCGAGTGCCTCAAGTTCCAGGGCCGGTACGGGGAAGCGGAGCGTATGTACCGCGAGCTCATCGCGTCGATCGCGGACGAGTCTTCGTACGAGTCGATTTGCGCGCGCAGCAGCCTTGGGCAGGTTCTTCTAGAGACGGGGAGCTTCGAGGAGGCGGCTGCTGTGAGCCAAGAGGTGTTCGACGCGGCACGCGGCTTCCTGCCAGCCGAGAGCGCGCAGATGATGGTCTATACGGGGAATCTGGCGCTCGCGATGATCCAAAACATGCGCTTCGAGGAGGCCGAGCGAATGCTGCGCGGACTGGTCGAGACTTCCTCGCGGGTGCTTGGTCCGACGCACCCGGATACGCTCACGAGCAAAGGGAACCTTGCCCTTGCGCTGCGCCATCTCGGGCGCATCTCGGAAGCGTCGGCCATCCAGACGGCGATCCTCGCGGAGCTAACCGGCACTCTCGGTCCGGATCACCCCTCTGTGCAGATCTGCAAGTCAAGCCTGGCCGACTCGCTCTCGTGCTCGGGCACTCCGGGCTCGCTGGAGACCGCGATCCGTATGGGGCGATCCGTGCTTGATGGCAACCGCGTGGTGCTCGGGCCGGAGCATCCCGATACGCTGATGTGCGCCCTGAACCTCGCCGCTTTGATGATCAAAGCGGGAGACGAGCTGCGGGCCAAAGTCGCCAGCGAGGCCAAAGGCGCCGAGAGAGGCGCCGGAGGCGCCGGAGGCGAATTCCTGAGGGATGCGGAGCAGATCATCCGAACCGCTGTGGCGTTCTTGGCCGAGTCGGGCACGCCGTGCGTGCACCGCGCCGGCGCCTCGGCCATGCTCGCAGACTGCCTGTACAAGCAAGGCAGGCGATCGGAGGCGGTCGCCGTCATGCGCGACATCGCTGCTGCGTGCCGGGCGGAGCTGGGCGAGACCAACGCGGTAACTGCCGCGGCAAGCACCAGGCTTGGCTACTACACGACGTCCCCGCCAGCGTCCTCCCTTCGGTCGGCCCTTCGGTCGGCCCCGCGGTCGGCGCCAGCTTCCTCCCTTCGGTCGGCCCCGCGGTCGGACTCTCGAGGCGGCGAGGAGGC
>CAIKNO010000030.1 GCA_903828805.1 uncultured Sandaracinus sp.
CCCCATACACCGCCCAGAGCTCCGGCGGGAGGGTGTATCACGCGCAAACCGCTACGAAACAAGACCGTTCACGGTGTCGATTGGGCAGGACACGGCGTGTCCAGTGAGCGCGCTCGGCTTGCCCACGTTGAAAGGGCTGGTTCAAGCGAAGGCAGTCAGAGGAGACAAGCGGAACTGGTGATGACGCCGATGGCACAGCCTGGAGACGAACGACGTCAGGAGCCTGCGAGCTCACGGCGTGAAGCCGCCTGTGCCGAACAGTTCGATCTGCGTCTACGTTTCGGCGCAGCGCTCGAAGCCTTCGCCTATCTCCGTGCGCTCACAAGCCTGCTCTTCTCTGTAAGTCGCCGAGTCATTGCAGAGCTGACAGCGGGCGCATCGCGCGAAGACCTTTCGGCCCACGAGATCGTCGACCGACTCGCGCGCGGCGTCATCAAGAAGCTACGTTTCACCCTACATCACGGTGAGCCCCCGTTGCACGTCGAGGTGGCGCTGTTCGACTCGGAGCCGGGCGCCGTCACGATCCGCGCTCCGTTCACGCGCCAGCCCGTCGTCTCGCGCCTCTGGCTGCAAACCGACGCCGATGTCATCGCACCAATCTCGGTGTTGGCGTTGCCGACGACAACCGACGGACTCGCCCTCGACGCGGTGCACGCCCTCGTTGGGCTCGCCGTCCGGTCCGGTGGCTTCCAGGAGGCCGAACTCGCAGGCGAGCATCCGTTGTTGTGGCATTCGACAAAGGCAAGCGACGCAGCTCTGCCAGTGTGCAGCACGTCGCGTGACGCCATCTGGGGTACCGCTCCCCAGACGGAAGGTACGGTCGTCGCCTGGGTGAGAGGGCTGTTGCCCCCACCGAACCCGCGCACGCCTGAAGCGGGTTGGTGGGAGCGGTACGACGTGCTCATTCGCCACCCGCGCGAAGCCCTGGCCGAGCTGCACACCCATCTCGCCGCGCAGTTCGAGATCCCGTTCTCCTGGGCGATCGTCGACACCACGACCGCGCCCGTAGGCACTTTTGTCGTTCAGCCTGAAGCCAACGCCATCGCGCGGCTCGTAGCCGAAGCTGATCGTGTCATCATCGCCGTCGACCTCGAGCAACCCTCCTCGCTCGTCGCAGAGATGCTCCTGCACCTCTGCGCTCACCTCACCCTCGGGCACGTTCGCCCAGGAGACGCGTGGGGCCACTGGGACGCGCCCGCTTCACTGTCGCCGACACCGCATCGGCAGTGGGATCGCGAGGCGCGCGACTACGTCGAGCGGCACTGCGCTCGCCCCGTCCGCCGCGTTTCGTCGCTGGAAGAGTGCAACTCGCGCGAGAAAGCGTGGCTCGTCCTGCTCGACCACATCGGGCGCATCGTCGGCCAGACGCGGATGCTCCACGCCGCGACGGAACGCTACCAGGCCGCCGCCTACCCGCGTCAGGCTGCGCAGCGCCTCGTTGCGCAGCTCGAGGAGTATGGCGGCGCGATGCTCTGCGATGGTGTCGGTCTCGGGAAGACCTACGTCGCGACCACGGTCGTCGTGCATTACGCCAACGCGTGGCGCGACCAGCTCGCGGTCGCAGGGCGCACCGCGGCGGACGATTCGTTCCGCGTGACCGTGCTCTCGCCCAACTCGGTCGTCAGCACGTGGCAGCGCGAGGCGATTGCGCCGCTCGCTGCGCATGGCGTTCCCCTCGCCACGATCCGCGTCATCTCCCACTCGAAGCTCTCTCGCATCCTCCCGAGCAGCGAGATTCTGACAAGAGGCAGCTCTCGGTTGAGCGACATCGAGCACCTCCTCCTGTCGGACCTCGTCGTTGTCGATGAAGCCCACAATTTCCGCTCCGTTGGCGCGCGCCGCACGACGGTGCTGCGTGACCTCTTGCGCCTCCAGCCGCGCAAGGAGCAGCGTCGCAAGGTTCTGCTGCTGACCGCAACGCCGGTGAACAACAGCCTCGAGGATCTGCGCCAGCAGGCCGCGTTGATGTTCGGCAAGCCCCTCTTCTTCAACGCCAACCTCACGCCCGACAGGTACCGCACGGGCGCCTTCAAAGAGGTCGAGGAGCGCGTCACGAAGGCCGCCAAGAGCAAGGGCGGAGCCGACGTCGCCCCGCTCTTGATCCATGGCAGTTCCGACGCCCGCTTCGCCGCCGCCCCCGACTTCCGTGACGACTTGCAGTTCGGCGTGCAGGTGCCGCGTGTGGGTGACTACCTGAAAGAACAGGAGAAGCGCCTCGTCACCCAGCAAACGGCAGTGCGCGCCGCCATTCAGTGCGGCCAGCCTCCAGCCGATGCGCCGACCCGCATGGCGGGCGAGTTGCTCGACCGCATCGTTGTTCAGCGCTCTCGCGCGCTCTGTAAGCAGATCGAACGCGAACAGGGCTCGAACGCGCGGCTGCTTTTTCGGCCCGACGTGGCCACGCCTGAAAAGCTCGTCTACGAGGATGTCTACGACGACACGCGCGACGTACTCGCACGCTTCCTCCCCCTCTTCGAAACCGATGACGAAGCTGCCCCGAAGGACGCGCCGCCGCTCTCGCTCAAGGTCTACATGTGGGCCGACGTTCGCGACGGCATCCGCGACGCGAGCGAGATCTCGTCGGTCGTTGGCCTACAGCGCGTGCTGGTGCTGAAGCGCCTCGAGTCTTCGCCGGTCGCCTTCCTCATCACATTGCTCCGGCTCCTCGCGCTGCACGCTCACCGCCTGAAGCAACTTGCGGAACTGTGCCGCGAGGTGGGCGACAAGAAGCGCGAAGGGGTGCTCGCAGCCGAGCTCGCAGAGCTCATCGATCAGGTATCGACGGTCGAGCGCGAACGCATCGACGTATTGCTCACCGACGGAAAAACCAGGGCCAGCGGCAACGATTGGCTCGAACGTTGGAGCAAGGCGCACGTGAGCGCCAAGGCTGCTGCCGACAGCGACGACCCGCCACCGCCGCAGCTCGACCTCTTCGCCCGCGACGATGAGAAGACCACGGAGCGCCGCGAGCAGTTGAATCGCCTCTGGGGTCTCCATGAAGACCTCACCCGCGACCTTGCGACGCTGCTGCGAACTGCGCCTGGCCTCGCCGACATCGTGTTCGGCCGCTTCGCGCATTGCGATTGGCCGCAGCGCTTCATCAACGGTGGCCTGGAGGTCGACTGGCCATCGTCGGCGGCGTGGGCGATGCGCATCGTCACCGACGGCAAATTGCGTCGCCTCGTGGCGCGGCTGCTGCGCGCGCGCGCCGATGGCCAGAAGGTCATCGTCTTCTCGCAATTTACGGACACATTGGCCTACGTCGACTCGGTACTGAAGTCGGCGCAGGCCCTTTCGCGGCAGGAGTGGACGCTCGTCACCGGTCTACTCGGTTCTGACATCGGCCGCCCCGTTCGTCACCAGGATGTACTCGCGCTCGTCGCACGCACCGCTGTTGTGAGCGGCGACACCGAGGATCGCGACACGGTCATCCACGCGTTCGCACCATTCTACCGGCTCGGTCCGACGCGGCCTCGAGTGGCCGGGGTGCCCTCGTTCGAGCAGCAGCAGTTCGATGACCTGTGGCGCAACGGCTGGGCGCAGGCGCTACAGAAGCCCATCGACGTTCTCTTCGCGACCGACGTCCTCGCCGAGGGAGTCAATCTTCAAGACGCGGCGCTGCTCATCAACTTCGATGTGCACTGGAACCCGGTGCGCATGATCCAGCGCGCTGGCCGCATCGACCGTCGCTTGAACCCCGCCATCGAGGAGGCCACGAACTTCCCCGACCTCGAAGCGCTCGCGCACGAGCTCGACGTCGAGCCGCCGCGGTACTGGTGGCACGGACACACAGGCGCGGCGCCGGTTACCGTGAACCTGCTCCTGCCCGACGAGCTCGAGGCCGAGTTGCAGCTTCGCGAGCGCATCGCCAACAAGACCCTCGCCATCGACTTCACCCTGGGCCTCGAACAGGGCACCGGCGCCGAGGCAGACTGGATGGCTGAGTACCGCTATCGGGGGATCTCAGCGCTCAACGCCTGGCAGGGCGACCGCGCCATCGAGCAGATTGCCGGTTACCAGCAGCGCTTGCGCCGCCTGATGGCCGAGCGTGGCATCCAGGCCGAATGGCTCGCCGCGTGGAACGGCTGGCTCCGCGAGGTCGGCGGAGGCCCGGACGATCGCATTCTCGCGTGGGCCCAACTCGGGCGTAAGGGTGGAGAGGGCACCGAGTACACGAGGCAGCTCCAGCCCCGCGTTGTCAACAGTGTTCCGCACTGGCTGTGGACGACGGCGAAGCCCACGGAGTCGCTGCTCAACTTCTGGCTCGCCCTCGACAGCAAGACCTTCCCCGCGGCGACGCGCACCGACCTCGCCTTCTCCGAGAACGCCTCGCGCCCCATCGCCGCAGAAGACCTGCTCGCGGCATCGCGCCGCCTCGTCGACGAGAACACGGCGCTCGAAGAGCTGGGCGATATGCGCCGCCCCTTTGGAGCCTCCGAAGAACAACATCGTCATTGGGCCTTCTGCTTCTCTCGTGGCTTGATCGTGTAGTTCCACTCGCCATGGAAGTCGTTCTTGAGGAGGTCGAGGGCGGCCATTTCTACGTCGGGGAC